>VXRI01000280.1 GCA_009838595.1 Chloroflexota bacterium
CCGGTATGCTAATGCTGGTGGGTCTTGTGATAGCCGTTTATCGCTGGCGCAGCGTAGTATTTCTCGTGCTGCCCGTGTGGGTTGTCGTAATGATCCTGCCGGGCGCGCTCACCATCCCCTGGGAAGCGCCGCAATCGCTGCGCAGCATCACGGTCATACCCGCCGTCATCGCGCTAATTGCGATTGCACTCGGTTTCTTATGGAATGTTGGGCGATCCATACAATTGCCGTTGGCGCGCGTAGGCATGGCTTGCGTGGTCGCTGTGCTACTCGCGGCAATCGCTTACACGAACATTAACGCATACTTCGGGCAACAGGCGAACGACCCGGATGTATATTCGGCATATTCCACAGACGAAACACTGATGGCGCGCGACTTAGCGGAGCAGGCAACTCGAGGGTACAGCCCTATGGTGTCGCGGCAGTTCAGGCACAGCCTTGTTGCGAGTCTGTTCGGCTTCCGCTTTCCGCGCCAAACAATAAGCGCGCCGGCGAACATTCCGTTGAACTCGGATGCCGTGTGGCAAGGCGCGGCGATTTACATCGAACCGCGCGAATCCGGCTTCTATGACACTCTCAAGGCGTACTACCCTGACGCCGATTATGCTGAAATCAGACCGCCAACGGGCGGCGATGTGATGTACTACGCGATGTCCATCAGCAGCGAAGAGCTAGACGCAGCGCAAGGGATCGTTTCGCGGCGCACAATGGCAGACGGCGAAATCATCGAGGAGACAAAGCACATTACTGAAAGCGTCTGGGCGCTGGAGACAGGCGAGCAGGACGGCGCCTTCGCTGTCAAGTGGACAGGGGCACTGCATATCACACATCCCGGCGAGTACGAATTCATGCTGGACAGCGATTCTCCTGCAACGGTCGCGCTGGACGGCAAGGTAATCCTGTCCGAAAACGGTCAGCAGGCGACAGTCGAACCTGCCGTCGGCTTGCACACGTTTGAAGTGCGCTCGAAAGTCGCCAATCCGGACGGAATCCTAAGGCTGCTCTGGAAACAGCCGCCACCGTCGCCGACTGAAGAAGAATCCGTCAAAGTAGAAAACGCATACGAGCCGCAATTCAAGCCAATCACCGCAAATAACCTGTATCACGGCGCCGTTCGACCCGTTGGGCTGGCAGGAAGATTTTTCAAGGGCATCGATGATGCAAACGAGATTGAAGGCGCAATTCCTGACGCGATGCAAATCACGCCCGGAATAGGTGGGGCATTCTGGTACAACTCGGTCGTGGACGGCGCACACTTCGCAGTTTGGGACGGCAACCTGAATGTGCCGATGTCCGGCAGATACGGGTTCAAGCTCGGCGAGGTGCGTGGCGAAATGCGAATATCGCTAGGCGGTGAAACGCTGCTTGACACACGCGACAAACGAAATACGGAGATAGAACTCATCGAAGGCAGGCACAGCATCCGCTTGGAATACCAAACCGGCGATAGATCTCCTCGCTTCGAAATCCTATGGACACCGCCCAAACAGCCGGAATCGCGCATCACGCCGGAATACCTGACACCCGCGCCGGAGCACATGTTCCGCTCAATATCAGGCATATCAGGCAAATAAGTTTCGTGTGATCATCGTGGGGCCAAAGGGATTGCCGTGATACAACGAATAGTCCCTTCCACCCTTGTCATCCCCATTGAGAGCGACGGAATTGTAAGCGGTAATCTGCGTTGCATGATGGCCGTTAGGTATTACGCGATTAACCGCATCACTTGATTCGCCTGCCGTGAATTCACTCCCGTGAATGCACTGCCATGCGTCGTAAAATCGTCCCATCGTGCGGGCTGTGTTATACTGCGCGCGGCTGGTCTTGCATATTTTGGAGGGGTGCAATGTTTGATGTTGTCATTATTGGCGGGAGCGTAGTTGATGGAACGGGCGCGGCGGCTTTTCGTGCGGATGTCGGCATAGAAGGGGAGACGATTGCCGCTATCGGCGATCTGTCTCAATCCGATGCGCGCCGTGTTATCGACGCGACCGGGCTGACCGTATCGCCGGGCTTCATCGATACGCACACACATTCCGATGCCGTGCTGCTGACCGACCCACAGCACGCGAACGGCTTGCGGCAGGGTGTCACCACCGAAATACTCGGACAGGATGGGCTGTCATACGCGCAACTCTCGCCTGAAAACTATCGTATGAATCGGCGATACCTCACTGGCATATTGGGCGAGCCGCCGATAGACCTCGATATGAGCAGCGTGACTGCGTTCCGGTCGCACTACCACAAAAAGACGGCAATCAACACCGCATACTGCATCGCACACGGGGCGGTCCGATTGGAGACAGTCGGTTTCCATGACAAGCCGCTCGTGGGGGACGCGCTGGACAAGGCCAAACAGATGATCCGCGAAGGCATGGAGCAGGGCGCGGTCGCACTTGCCACCGGCATGTCATACATGCCGAACGCTTGGAGCGACACCACAGAACTCATTGAGCTTTGCAAGGTTGTGGCGGAATACGATGGCGTGTATGTTACACACCTGCGCGATGTGCACCCTGAGCGCGGATTTGGCGGCGGCGATGTGCCGGAAGCGCTGGAAATAGGCAGGCGATCCGGCGTCAAAGTGCACTTCTCGCACTACCGCACAAGCGCCGAGAATGCCGGCAAAGTCGCCGAGCGGGTCGCGCTGATTGACGAGGCGAAATCCGAGGGCGTTGACTGCTCGCTCGAGCTGTACCCGTATCCGACAGGCAGTAGCTTCCCGATTCGCTACCTGCCGCCCGATGTGAACGATGGCGGACCTCACGCGCTCCTCGAACGGTTGCGCGATCCCGCCGAACGACAGCGCATGCTTGAATACATTCTGGAGCAGCCTAATGATCTGGCGTCAGCCGTGTTCACATATCTGCCGAAGAACAACCACCTCGAAGGCATGAGTCTGCGCGATATTGCCGCCGAGCGCGGCGAACTCAAGGAAGAGACTTTACTGTGGCTGCTTGAAGACGAAGAATTGTCCGTTGGCTACCGCGGCGCTCCGCCGGACAGCGTGAAGGTGTGGCAGCAGGTCAGCAAAGATTGCGTCGAACTGCTGTCTCGCCCCGACTACATGGTCGGCAGCGACGCCATCCATGTCGGCAGCATGCCGCATCCGCGCGCATACGGTTGCTTCCCGCGCTTCCTAGGGCGGCTGCGGCGCAGTTTCGGCATGCTCAGCCTTGAAGGCATGGTGCAGCGAATGACGGACAATGCGGCGCAACGATTTGGCTTGACCGGACGCGGACGCATCGAGACAGGCGCGTTCGCAGACATCACGGTTTTCGACGCCGAGCGCATAACCGACAACGCTACCTACGACGATCCCTGTCAATTCCCGACGGGCATTCCGTATGTGCTGGTCAACGGACAAGTCGCGGTGGACAGAGAGCGATGCACAGGCGTTTTCGCGGGGCAGGCTGTACCGTAATGGCGCGGCAAACATAAGGGCGCCCAACTTGGACACACTGTCGGTCGGTCTGACGATGGAACAACTGTTGCTGGTCGCCGCAATGGTATTCGCGGGCGCGCTGGTATATTGCACGGTCGGCTTTGGCATCGGGGTAACATCCATACCGTTGCTACTGCTACTGCTAGATTCGCAGACCGCCGTGGTGCTTATCAACACGGTCTCGTTGTTCATGTTCGGCTTGGTGATATGGCGGAATTGGGAGCACATCCCGGTGCGCGAAGTCCTGCCGGTTGTCATCGCCGGGCTTGCGGGCGTTCCGGTCGCCATATTTATCCTGACAGATACGCCGGACTCACTGCTTCGCATCGTGATCGCGTCGCTCATATTGGCTTTGACCATATTGGCGGCGTTCAACACGCGTCGCGCACTGCCGGAGTCCACCGCGTTCGGCATGGGCGCGGGGTTCGCGGTCAGCGTGATGGTAAACGCTTTCGGCGTGGGCGGCGCGCTCTTGGCTCTTGCGCTACTCACTCGCCGTCTGTCGAGCCATGCTCTGCGCGGCTCGCTATCACTCTACTTCCTTGCGGTAGAAGGCGCAGGTGTCATAGGATACGGCGCGGCAGGGTTGCTGACAACAGCGCGTCTGCAGCTCATAGGCATCGCGATGATTCCCGTCTTGCTCGGATTCGCGGTCGCGCTGTTCATCCTGAGGCGGATCAACGAGGTAATGTTTAGAAGGCTGGTCATCGCGGCGATTATCGTAACGAGCCTGTTTGTGCTGATACGAGAGACTATGAGCCTGTTGTAGTGTGGGTTTGCTGTAGGGATAGGTTGACAGAAAATGGCGAACATCTTCGCAGATATAAGCTGGATGGAAGCGGCGGCGGCAGCGGTGGCGATGCTGCTCGGCACGACAGTGTTCAGCGCGACCGGGTTCGGGATAGGCATGGTCGCCACGCCCGTTCTGCTAATAGCGCACGAACCGCAAAGCGCCATCGTAATTCCCGGCAGCTTGGGGTTGCTAACGGGCTTCTGGATTATGTGGAAATCGTGGCGCGATGTGCCGCTGCGACAGGTATTGCCCGTATCGATTCCGTCGTGGTTCGGCGCGCCCATCGGCGTGTACATACTGAGCACGGCAGACGCCGGCATTCTCAGCATTGCGATAGCCGCGCTCATCATCTTGTTTGCCATCGGCTCGTTCTTCAAGGTGGAACGCGAGTTGCCGTTCTCCACTCCGCTAGGCGTGATTGCGGGATTTGTGGTGGGCGTGCTTCTGCCGACAACAGGCGTCGCCGGCTCGCTGGTAATGCTCTACCTAATGACGCGGCAATGGGAACGGCAGACGGTCAGGGCGGCGATGGCGTTCTTCCTCACCACGCTGATGATAATGTCGATATTCTTCTTCTGGTTCAACGGGCTGTACACGCAGGAACGGCTGACGCTGATAGGCATCGCGGCGATACCGGCGGCGCTCGGCTTGGCGCTTGGCTCTATCATCATCAAGCGCATAAACGAGCGTATATTTCAGTACGCAGTCATCGGTATCATCATCTTTTCCAGCGTGGTGGCAATCGCTCAGGAATTGGTAAATCTGTAATGGAATTAGCGATAGGTTGGAATCAGGTCGCGTTTGCGCTCTTTGCGCTGCTTGCGGGCTGCACAGTGTACAGTGCAACAGGATTCGGCATCGCGATGGTCTCCATGCCGATTATGCTGCTTGCCGTGGGCGACCCGCAAACCGCGGTGGTAGTCGTGAATTCAGCGGGCGTCGGCGCAGGCGTGCTGATAGCCATTCAAGCGCGCAAGGACATCCCATACAGAGAGATTCTGCCCATCGCCATCGCGGGCGGGTTGGGAGTGCCGGTTGGCGTCGTGGTGCTGAAGTTTGCCGACCCGACTATTATCCGCATAGGCATCGCCACGCTCATTCTCTTGCTCGCCGCGCTGTCGCTGAAAGAGTTTCAGGGCGAAATACCGTTCGCCGGAATGCTAGGAATCGGCATGGGCTTTGTCGTAGGCTTAACACTCACAGCTTTCGCAGTTGGCGGACCGCTGATAGTGCTATTCCTTCTGGCAAGAAAACTTCAACGTTTCACCGTCAGGGCAGCGATGGCGTTCTTCCTGCTTTTGGTCGCGTCGGTGGGTGTGATTGGGTACGCGTTGAGTGGGCTGTACACCGGCGAGCGCCTCACGCTGATAAGTATCGTGCTCATACCGTCTTTCATCGGCTTCGCGCTTGGTGCGCTGCTCATCAAGCACATGAACGAGCGGATTTTCCGTTATGTCGTATTAGGCATAGTCGTGCTTTCGAGCGGAGCGGTTCTTTGGCCCGAAGTGGCGAAGATTGTGCGGACGGTGGGGGCGATTGACGGCAGTCTGTGGGCACGCAACTTCATGCAATTGAATTGGGTATAATTCACTTGCTTCCATCCAAGCCTTCCCCTAGAGAAGGAAGGAACATCTCAAACGGAAATCACAGCGATTCGCAGAATCAGTGAGGAGAACAATGAAAATAACATCAGTCGAAACATATCCGGTGGACAGGTATCTGTTTGTGAAGGTGCATACGGACGAGGGGATAACGGGCTACGGCGAGGCGGGCGCTTGGGGACACTTGGAAGCGACCGAAGCCGCCATCCGCCTGAAGTTCGCGCCGTATTTGGTGGGCAAAGACCCGCTGCTCATCGAGCATCACTGGCAGACTATGTATCGCACCGGACACTTTCGCGGCGCGGCGATAATGGCGGGTATAAGCGCGCTGGACATCGCGCTGTGGGACATCGCCGGCAAGCACTTCGGCGTTCCCGTGTACCAACTGCTGGGCGGCAAGGTACGCGACAAAGCGCGTGTCTATTACCATGTGTTCGGCTCCACGCGCGAAGAGCTGGTGTCCGGCGTGAAAGCGGCGAAGGAAATGGGATTCACCGCAGTCGGACACCTGACGCCGTTCCTCGACGAAGACCGTGCCGTGCCGTACTATAAGTCGCACGCGGACAAGATGGCGGACGCTATTGATGCCGTGCGGATGTACCGTGAGGCTGCGGGCAACGAAGTTGACCTGTGCATCGAGATTCACCGCAGGCTGACGCCCGCCGAAGCCGTCGTATTGGCGCAGGGCATCGCCGAGTTCCACCCGATGTTCTACGAAGACCCTATTCTGCCGGAGCATTACGACGCGATGGGATTGGTATCGAACCAGATTACCGTGCCGATTGCCACAGGCGAGCGATTCCAGACCATCCACGAATTCGATATGCTGCTCAAGCGCGGCGCGGTGCAGTACATTCGCCCGGATGTGTGCTTGGCCGGCGGCATCACGCACACCAAGAAGATAGCGGCACTTGCCGAAGCGAGCTATGTGGGCGTAGTGCCGCATAATCCACTTGGTCCGATAAGCACGGCTGCATGCCTGCAAATCGCGGCATGCTCGCCAAACTTTGCCATTCAGGAATACCCAACCGGCGAGCACGACTTCCCGAAGAATGTAATGGTGAAAGAGCCGATTGCAGTCGAAGACGGCTTCCTGATTATCCCGGACGCGCCGGGCATCGGCATCGAAATCGCGGATGACGCGCAAGAAAAAGCTCCACCGAGAACCTACGGTCAGATTAATGTCCGCCTTCACCGCGATGGCTCCGTAGTTGACCAGTAGAATTAAGATGCCCCGCGGCAGCTTCACCATATTAGCCACTGGTGCCGGACATTTTGCATAATGAAATCATATCGATTCCACAATTGGGAGATTGAATGACAATAGAAATCAGATTCGTGGGTGAAGACGAACACGAACCGCTAATCAAAAGCGTGTCGCAGGGCTTTGGAACACTGATGGACGATGACGATATCCTCGCTGCGTTCAAGCGTCCCCTAAATATCGGCAGATCGATTGCAGGGTATGATGGCGGCGATATCGTGGGCGGCTTCACCGTATTTCCGCTTGATATGAATGTGCCGGAGGGTAAGCAAGTTCGCACCGCCGTGGTGTCCAATGTCGCGGTGCTGCCCACTCACCGCAGGCGAGGCATACTCACACGAATGATGGACTGCCAGATGCGCGCGGCGTACGAGCGCGGCGAATCGGTGGCGATACTCGGCGCATCCGAGAGCATCATCTACGGACGCTACGGCTATGGCATCGCGGCGCAGCACGAACGCTGGGGAATCGACCGCGTGCATACCGCGATGCAGTTCGCGCCCACACCGACAGGCAGCCTGCGATTCATAAACATGGATGGCGACAAGAAAGGTACACAATCGACGCTGATGGATGTGGCTACTCGTGCCTGTGCGGACAGACCCGCCTTCGTCCCGCTTCGTGAGGAACATTGGGGCTTCTTTATGGCGGACTTGGAGCTCGAACGAAACGGCGCAAGCGCGATGAACTTCGTGCTATACGAAGAAGACGGGCAGGCAAACGGCTATGTCATCTACCGCCTGCGCGAACGTACGGTGATTGTCATTGACCTAATGGCGGTTACGGAAACGGCATACACCGCTCTTTGGCAGTTCTGCTTCGGCATCGACCTACGTAATAGGATAGAATCGCATAGTCGCCCTGTGGACGACCCGCTGCCGTGGATGCTCGCAGACCCGCGCCGCCTTGAACGCGCGCCATACGACGGCATGTGGCTGCGCGTCGTGGATGCGCCCGCCGCACTTGAGGCGCGCGACTACGCTGTAGAAGGGCGCGTGGTGTTCGATGTAGTGGACGACTTCTGCACTTGGAACTCCGGGCGATTCGCATTGGAGGTAGGGCAAGGAGGCGCGACATGCAAGCCTACGACAGCCGCCCCTGACGTTGCACTGCCCGCCGCCTCGCTTGCGGCGATATACATGGGCGGCGTCGAGTTGAGCGTACTGGCGCGCGCATCTCGCGCGGAAGTCGCTAGTCCGTGTGTCGCGCACAAGGTAGATGCGATGTTCAAAACGCGGCTAAGGGCGTGGTGGCCGCACGAACTTTAGGGCGCTATTTGGCATGGATGAAGAGGATTGAAAGGATATTTTGCAAAATGGCAGCGAGTATTTCCAGCATCGTAGGGATCGGCGCGCAGGGCTATTCCGGCGATGGCGGGCAGGCAACGGACGCCACGATGGACAACCCGTTTCATGTGGAGTTCGACCCGTCGTATCGCTATCTGTACATCGCAGACTGCTTTAACTACGCGATACGCCGGCTTGACAGGGAAACGGGCGAGCTGACCACATTCGCCGGCATCGGTGATGCCGGGCATACTGGCGACGGCGGACCGGCGACAGACGCCAAAATCGACGAAATTTACGCGATTCAGGTGGACGCCAACGGCGATGTGTACATCCTGCAACGATTCAACCCGTCCATCCGTAAAGTGGACGCGGCAACAGGCGTAATAATCACGGTCGCGGGTGATACTACCGCCGGCTATTCGGGCGATGGCGGTCCCGCCACACAAGCGCAAATGCACGAACCCAACGACTGTATCTTGGACGGCAACGGCGGCTTGCTAATCGCTGATGTGCAAGATCAACGCATCCGACGGCTGGATTGCGCTACCGGCGTTATCACCACATTTGCAGGCACGGGCGAGAAAGCGCACACCGGCGATGGCGGCAAGGCGTCTGACGCAGGCATTTTCGGCGCGCGCGCCGTATGCGTGGACGGCAAGGGCAATATCTACATCTGCGAGCGTGAGGGCAACACGCTGCGCCGCATCGACGCGGACGGCATTATCACCACGGTCGCCGGCACCGGCGCAAAGGGCTACACAGGGGACGGCGGTCCCGCAATCTCTTGCGAGTTCAATGGCCCCAAAGCAATTCGCTGCGACTCCGACGGCAATGTGCTAATAGTGGACACTGAAAACCATGCAATTCGCAAATACGACGCTGCAACGGGCATTATCACCACCGTAGCAGGCGGGCACGAGGGACCTGACGGCGATGGAGGACCAGCGATAGGCGCCGGCTTGGCACGACCGCACGGTGTAGTAGTGGACAACGAAGGCGCCATGTACATAGCCGACAGCGAAAACCATCGCATTCGGCTGGTGCGCTGACGCGGAATCGGGCTGCGATGATAGGATAATTAGCCGGTATATCGGCTGAATTACAGAAGACACGAACACCTAATACCCGGTGCAAGTGCTACAGGCATTGGCTACCGCCTTTTCGCTCGAGTTACTTGGCTACGCGACGATTGCCTTTTTCATCAGCACAACCTCTCCTGCAACTTGTTTATGGATGGCACAGGCGGCGTATAAGTCATGGACATCGGTTCGTCCGGTGCGCCGGACACGGCGCTTGATTGCGGTGGTGAACAAACGCTGCCTGTATAGACTGCGGTCTCTATTCGCATCAATGAAAGCAAGAAGCCTAGATTCAAGGTAATTGCTTGAATCTAGGCTGTACTATTGCCGCCGTCTGAGCCGCTAGGCGATGAGCGCTTTCTCCAGCTCGGCTTCGTCGAAGTCTAGCCCAAAACCGGGGCTGTCGGGCAGAGTGATTTTACCGTTCTCGGGGATTATCGGCTCTTGGAACAGGGCGGCTATGCGCTCTGCGGGACCGGTGAACTCTTCAGAGAACTCATGCGGTCGCACGGCATTGGTAACTGTGCTGTATGCGTGCAGGCTCGCCACTGAGTTCACGCCAACGCTCGGGCTATGCGGCATAATGACCTTGTTGTCGGACACTGCCATCTCATAGACCCTGACCATTTCGGACAAGCCGCCCACATTCAGAATGTCAGGCTGCAGGATGTCCGGGTTCGACAGGTCTATCAGGTCGCGGAAGCGCCACGCGGATGTTTCCTGCTCGCCTGTGGACACCGCAACATCTAGCGCGTCCACGACTTGGCGCAAACCGCGCAGGTCGTACTGTGGCAGCGGCTCCTCGAAGTGTGCCGCGCCCATTTCTTCCAGCCGTCTGCCCTGCTGAATCGCGGTCGGCACAGAATAGCCGTTGTTCGCGTCAAAGCCCAGTGGCACATCGTCGGGCAGCCACTCACGAACGGCGCGGAATATCTCGAAGTCGTTACGCGGGTTGCTGTCCTGTCGGTAGTCGCGCCAGTCCATGCGCACCTTGAACGCGCGGAAGCCCTTGTCGTAGCCTTCCTGTACCTCTTCGAGCATCTCGCCGGGCGACTTGCGCCAGCCATTGCCGCGGCTCCAGTACAGAGGAATCTCGGTGCGCCGCGCGCCGCCTAGCATCGCATAAACGGGCAGGCCTGCCGACTTACCCATAATGTCCCAGCAGCAGATGTCTATCGCGCCCGCAATCTGCGGCGGAACTCGAGTCGCCTGCTGCCCTGTGCCAAGCGAGAGTTTTTCCCAGATTTGCCGCGGTTGTCGCGGGTCTTCGCCGATCAAGAGCGGCTTAATCATTGAGTCCACATACGCGCGGAACACGTCCAGCCCGCGCGAGCCTTCCGCGATGCCGGTGATGCCCTCGTCGGTATAGACGCGCACAATCAGCCGCCCGCCTTGTCCCACGAATGACTGCTCGCCTTCATTCAGGAAGCTGCGAAGTTGGTTAACCTGAATATCGGTAATCTTCATCAATGCACCTCAGGAGGAGTTCGTTAGTCAGCCTTTCGGCTAGTCAGTCTATATCATCCTATCCATCTTGTACATCCTGTTAGATTCGCCCCAACTCTTCCAGCGTCCGCCGCGCCCCTTCAACCACCCAAGGACCATCGCCACCGCAGGTTAGAAACAACCCGCCCTGCTCTGCCCGCCGCAATGCCTCGGACGCGCTCGGCGTGTAGATGCCCGGTATCTTGCCCGCGCGCATAGTCGCCTTGAATACGCTAACGATAAGGTCGTCGTGCTCCCGCCAACCGGCAGGGTCCGACAGGTCAACCCCCATCGAGTACATAAGGTCGCCCGGGCCCACCCAGCAGCCATCAATGCCTTCAACCGACATAATAGCCTCGGCATTTTCCGCAGCCCTGACCGACTCGATTTGTACGGCGAGGAAGATTTCTTCGTTAGCCCACTGCATGTAATCGCCGCCGAGGAAGCCCGTGCCGAACGCGCCCGCCGAGCGTCCGCCAAGAGGCAGATACCGCGCCGCTTCGACTGCCGCTTCTGCCTCTTCCACCGAGTTCACCATTGGCACGACGATGCCCATTGCGCCGCGGTCGAGCAGCCTGCCGATAGCGCCGAATTCGTTGCGCCGAACGCGCGCCATCGGCATCGCCACGCCCAACGCGATGCTGCGAAACGCGGTCATGGAAGAGTCGTCGCTCCAAGTTCCGTGTTGATTGTCCACAAGAATAAAGTCAAAGCCGAGCGGCGACAGCAGTTCCGCCGACAGCGCCGATCCGAGGTTGACCTCCGCGCCGTATGCCGGTTCGCCGTTGAGCATACGCTGCTTAGCGGTGTTGATTGCGTTGATTGCCATAATTGGCGTCCTTTCATTTCAGAGGGTTAGCGATGACGCGCAACAGGTTTAACCCGATAGCCCCATGTGTTCCAGCAGCAAAGGCGTAACCTGCTCCGGATTTTCGATGTGTGGAAGATGTCCCGCGCCTTCAACGATTTCTAGGCGGGCATTCGGCATAGCATCGGCGATTCGCTCGCCTGCGCTGACGGGCACAATGCGGTCGTTCTCGCCCCAGACGACAAGCGTCGGGACCTGCACCCGCGGCAGTAGATGGATGAGGCTTGGATCGTGCATATACGGCTTCCAGCATAGGCGCGTCATCATCTCGCGTCCACGTATTCGCAGATTAGAGTCGTCAGCGTCAATTGCAGCGGCGAGGACATCAGAATTGCCGATGGCTAGGTTAATGGTCTCTTCTTCGCCTAGCAGAAAAATATCCGCAATCTCGCCGGCTGGCGGACGGACGCCGGCGGTGCCGATGAGCGTCAGGCCTTGCAGAACCTGCGGGCACATCACCGCCATCTCTGCCGCGACCCAGCCACCCATGAAGCCGCCGATGAGATGCACCTTGCCCAGCCCAAGTTCGTCAAGCGCCCAGAGATAGAAGCGCGCTAGGTCATCAATGGACTCCAGCCATTCGGGCCGCTCCGATGTGCCAAAGCCGGGGTGCGTGGGCGCATATACGCAAGCAGATTGCGACAGGGCTTCGAGGTACGGCAGCCTCCCAAGATTGCCTTCGATGCTGTGCAGCGAAAGCACTTCGGCGCCGCTGCCAGCCTTCAGCATATGGATTTTGGCGCCCGCTATTTCGACATAAATGTCTGTGTTGTTGGCTTCTGTCATGCTTTCCTCGTTATTGGGACAATGCCCAACCGTACTTAATAACGGAATTGGGAATCGGAGTGAAGTCTGCTTATGGCGCTACTTCAAACGGACCTGGTAATTCGAGTTCCTTACCGAGTTCGCGGAGTGCGGGCAGCACTTCGTCTTTCATCAAGCGCAAGCAATTCATCGTGTCTTCGTGGCTGATGCTGCCGTCGTTCGTCCACACTGCTAGTATGCCGGGGCGCACGACCGACAGTACTTCGCGCAGTTTTTTGATTACGGTATCCGGGCTGCCCACGACGATGCGATTGAGTTGTACAACCCTGTCATAGCCCGCCGCATCCACGCCGCCTACCAGCCTGTCCGGTCGAAGATTGATATTCGCGAGCCGTTTGCGACCTTCGATGGAGCTATAGCCCGGCGGGTTCATATACTCTGGCGGCATTGGCACGCGACCGACGCCGGCGTTGCCGGATAAGAAGCCCCTGCCCACTTCGTACGCCTTCTCGTCTGTGTCCTGAACATGCACGCGGAACAGATACCCAAAGTTCTGAGGACCCGGTTCGTAGCCGACTTCGTTCGCCGCTTCTGCGTAGATGCGTTTGGCATCGCCGACCACATCAGGGTCAGCCTCGAGAAAGACATACGGGTAATGCCGCTGCGCCGCCCAAATCATCGTCTCCGGGCTTGCGCTGCCGGGTACCCACACGGGCGGATGCGGCTCTTGCAGTGGGCGCACGAACGGATTGACTACGCGGAATTCGTAGTGTTTGCCGTCCCAGCGGAATGGTCCCGGCGTCGTCCATGTCTTGAGAATAAGGTCGTGTGCTTCCTGAAATCGGTCACGATTGTGCACCGGGTTCGTGTTCGTCGCCCAAGACTCGACGCCTGTGCCACGCACGAACCCGGAGACCAGCCTGCCGCGCGAAATAAGATCAATCTCGGCGAGTTCCTCAGCCATTCTGATTGGGTTTTCCTGTATGGGCAAGGGATTGCCGAGCAGCACAATCTTAGGCTTCTTGGTAATGCGCGCCAAAATCGCCGCTTCGAGGTTCATCGCGGCGCCCATGCAAGTGGGCGTATTGTGGTGCTCGTTGAGCATCAGCCCATCGAAGCCGACCTCTTCACAGTACTCATACTCATCGAGATAGTAGTTGTACATATGCGACGCTTTGCCAGTGTCGAAGTGCGAGTTGGGGAAGGTCAGCCGGACAGCGCTTCGGTAGCTATTGCGCACATCCTCTTCCGTATAGTGGTAGTACGCGCGCTCGGTG
>VXRI01000355.1:0-9145 GCA_009838595.1 Chloroflexota bacterium
CTCTTTACCGCCTCGGAGTAGTAACTGCGATTGCCGCCGGGCGTGAACTTGTAGAAGCAGTCTCCGCAACGATATGACTGCCTGCCCCTGGAACGACCATACTTGGGCAATCGGTTAGAGCCACAGTGAGGGCAACGCAATTCATGCCTGTATGCCGCCGCATCTTCCATTCACCTCTCTCTTATTCTCTTATTTTACTATTCCAATACGTATGAGCAATACATAGGATTGCGCGCCGCATTTATAAGCAAATGTTAGAGCAGGGCAATCGCATCTAAATCAAGCTTGGTACATCCTGCATAGCTCAATTCCTTTCAGGAGTTGAGCTATGCAGGATGTACCGCTTTCCATACTGGAGCAATTTTCGCAGTTGAAGGACCCACGAGTTGACAGAACGAAGCGTCACAAACTGACAGATGTGATAGCCATAGCAATATGCACGGTGATTTGCGGCGCGAACGGCTGGACTGCTGTTGAGTTGTTCTGCAAGTCGAAGCAGTCTTAGTTGAAGACCTTCTTGGAACTGCCACACGGGCATACCGTCTCACGACACAGTCGGTCGCATCTTCGCAATACTGGACGCCGGGCGCGCTGCTTTATGGACTGGGTGAGCGCGGTAAGCGACTTCACGAAGGGAGATGAGGTAGCGATAGACGGTAAGACACTGAGGTGCTTCGCAGACAGGGGAAAGGGCAAGTCGGCGTTGCATCTTGTGAGCGCGTGGTCGTCTGCGAACCGATTGGTTCTGGGACAGAGTAAAATTGAGAGTCATTCCAACGAGATAACGGCGATACCGGAGTTGCTTCGAACTCTGGATGTGTCGGGCTGCATAGTGACGATGGACGCAATTGGCTGCTAGAAGAAGGTGGCTAGGGAGATAGTGGAACCGGGAGCGGACTATGTGCTTGCGCTCAAGGGGAACCAGCGTGAGTTGTACGATGATGTAAAGGACACCTTCGAGCAGAAGGATGGAGGTGTGCTGGATACGGGCTTTCGTGAGGATGAGAGTCGAGTGCGGAAGGTGGATAGCGCGGAGAACTTGTCGATACTACGGCGCCTGGCGATGAACCTGCTCAAGCAGGACAAGAGCGTGAAGGTGGGCGTAGAAGCCAAGCGCAAGAGGGCGGGATGGGATGAAAAGTATCTGCTGAAAATCCTCTCACAATAAGATGCGATTGCCCTCCATTGCAGAGAAAATTGCGACATCCGCGGGAAAGTTCTGATACTTCCGTTGAAGTAAACCCTGGGAGTCACACCCGTGTATCCTGATGTAAGCAGCGGCATATTCAGGTGACTACAATATCCTCGATGGTTAGGGAGCGCCAACCGCCTTAAGCGCCTTCTCAAGGTGATAATATTCGAGAAACGATATGTGTTGAGCAGCGTATAGAAAGTATCTTCACTCATTTCACACATGGAACTTCAAGCCTGGATATGAGGTCGTCTGCCTCAGTTATGCCTTGCTCGCGCATGGCGGTGTACAGAGCGAGTTTCGCCGCCATTGCGAAAGGAATCTCTATGAGCGTCTGCCCATCTACAATAGGATTGGGGGACGGGATGTCTTCGTCATCATTGACATACCATCCGAGCGCGATGCGTGGGCAATCCGCTGATGCGAACTTCATGATGATCTCCCTGTGCAAGACGGATCTAATTCAAACCGCAATCTGTTCCTTCGGGCATATCGCCACGCACTCCTGGCGGACTCTCTTCCGTTCATGCATCAATGGTAGCATGCGGAGATACCACGCAATGGCTGCGAGGTAGGGGACAGGGGATGAAATACAGCGCTCGGAAACGCTACCGACGCAATCCGGTAAATTGACAGGAAACAGGCTACGCCATAAACTATTTTGCGCTTTAATTGTTCATAGGCATGCTCGCGCCGACATCCATTACAGAAACCGAGTATGACACTTTGCTAGAGGCCAAGGTGAATTGATTAGAACCTACTTCAAGCGAATGCGCCCGTTGTGGCAGCCCCCTCATGCCCATCGCGGCGTGGATAGGGAGCGGACTGTCAGCTTTTTGGAGCTCTTCTACGACCTTGTCTATGTGGTGCTGATTGCCGCCGTTGCTCATAACCTAGCAGGGCACATGAACTGGGTATCGGTAGGGGAATTCTTTGTCGTATTCAGCCTGGTTTGGATTGCCTGGCTCAACGGAAGCGCAGAATACGACCTGCAGGGTCGTGAGGAAATTCGAACCCGGGTATTCACTTTCGTCCAGATGCTGCTTGTGGCGCTGCTGGCGGTTTATGCATCTTGGGGTAAAGACGGCCGAGACGAGTTTGCCATAGTGTATGGCGTGTTCTGTGGAGTGCTCGCGTGGCTGTGGTTTACGGCGCATCTCCAGGCAGACGAGCGGCACAAACGGACATTTCGCCTCTATCTGGCGCTGACTCTCTTAAGCGCCGCATCCGTAGTCGGCTCGGTGTTCGTTCCGCTGGTGGCACAACTCTGGGTCTGGGGAATCACGGCGCTTGTCTGGATATGCACAAGTTTCTTTATCTTTCGCGCAAGTTTGTCAGGACCTGGTGAGGTAGTCCTCGTCTCCGAGTCGCTGGTAGAAAGGTTCGGTCTCTTTACTATCATCGTTCTCGGTGAGGTTGTAGTCGGCGTCGTGGACGGAATCTCGGCGTCCGCGCATAATTTGCAGACCGTCACAACGGGCATGTTGGCATTAGGAATCGGTTTCGGCCTTTGGTGGAACTACTTCGACCTGACTGGGCGCCGCCTGCCACGGCAGGATAGGACTGGCTTGCCAATCTGGATTATATTGCACCTTCCGCTTACTCTGTCGATAGCGGCGGCAGGCGCAGCCATGGTCAGCGTTATTGAACATGCGGGGGATTTGCGCGCTCCGGAAATCGCCACCTGGGTACTCAACGGCTCGGTGGCGATAAGCCTGCTAACCATTGCAGTCATTGTGCCTACCCTTCAAGACTGGTCCCGCTATCGAAGTATATTCCTGGTTACATCCATACTAATGGCAATACTGGCTATCGGCATTGTACCCCTCAGCCTGCTGCGCCCTGGCCCAATGGCTCTGGTCTCAATGCTGCTGGGGGTTCTTGCGCTGGTGTGGGCAATCGCCGTCATCCGATGGCTTATGACCGAAGGTGAAACAGCAACTTCTTAGTTTCAGGCGTTGTCAGGTAAACAGGGCAAGCCCGACTTCTCTCCGCGCGTAGTTGATGCGGTCTCTGATACGCGTCTCAAGCGGGGCGATTTCGTAGCCGATGTCGGCGAGCATAGGACTGTTATCCACTAGGTAGATGTGCGGCGCTATGCTCGAAGCGGACTGGCAGGGCAATGTCGTCTGGGAACACAAGGACATGATGCACCACAGTGACGCGCGGCGCACGGAGTCCGGCGGCGCACTGTATCTCGGATTGTATCGCGTGCCGGACGACTTCGCCAAGACAGTGAAGGGCGGCCTTCCGCTGGAAGAAGGCAACGATATGTGGGCGGACGAGCCGGTCGAAGTGGACGCCAAGGGCAATCGCGTCTGGTCGTGGCTCGCGCATGAGCATTTGGATGTGGAGACGGAGGCGCTGATATTCAACCATCCGCGTGAGAACTGGACGCACGGCAACACCATCGCGCCACTGCCGAACGACCGCGTACTGGCCAGATTCCAAAGTATTTCTACGGTGTACATTATCGACAAGGCGACGGGCGATGTAGAGTGGAAGCTAGGCGGGGATGTACTCGCGCAGCAGCACGACCCGTGTATGCTGGACAATGGCAATGTGCTCATCTTCGACAACGGCACGCAGCGGCACAACGACGCGTTCTTCTTCGCGCGCGTAATCGAAGTTGACCCATCCATGAACGAAATCGTCTGGGAATACCGCGACAGGCCGATGCTCAACTTTCACAGCAACATAATATCAGGTGCGCGGCGACTGCCAAACGGCAATACGCTGATTGTCGAAGGCTTCTTCGGGCGGATGTTTCAGGTTACGACCGCAGGCGAAGTCGTGTGAGAATACATCAACCCGAAGTTCCCCGAGAATCCGTTCTTCGGAGAAAGCAATGCCGTCTTCCGCGCAGAACACTACATGCCGGGCGAGATTGCGGGGCTTTAATGCTTTGCACGGAATAACAGGGTTGATATAACTCTGACCTGTCCTGCATATCCTGTGCATTGATGTTAAGTTTGCGCCTAGTCTTTATTCTGTAAATGGATGAAATTGGCGCGCTTCTCCCACAAGTCAACGCTGTGTAGGCGCAGGATTACGGTTTCTCCGGGCAGGATGTTGTCAGGCAGGCGGGCTCTTACGCGGAACGGGTAGGCGGTTAGTTCTAGCAATGCCGAGCGGCGCGGCTGGTTTTCCAACACAACGGCATCGAACAGCGCAGCGTCCTCTTCGTCGGGCGTTCGCTCCATTCGCAGCTTGAAGTACTTTAGCAGCCAGTAGCGGCGGCGTTCGTCTTCCAGCTTGCCCATGGCGCGCAGTTGCACATCGGCGCGCCCCGCGACGCTCGTTATATCCTCTATGCTGTACAGCGGCTCGCCATGGCTGAGGTAGTAGGAAATCTGGCGCTGCATCACCATATCGGGGTAACGACGCAGCGGCGATGTCGCCTGTATGTATGCCTGCACACCCAAGCCGCCGTGCGGAGCGGCAGTCGTGCCGCTCTGCGCGGGCGCGAAACGGCGCAGCATAAGATACTGACGCAGCTGCCCGTCCCCTACATTCACTCCGGGGGGTAAGTTCGCGCCCAAGTCGCTGAGGTCAGGCGCAGTCTGCGAGCGATACGCAGCCGGTATTTCATGGTCGCGACAGAACGCCGCAAGCAGAGAGTTGCACAGCACCATACACTCGGCGACCATCTGCCGAGCTGCCGATTCTCGCTGCACTACGCGGACGCGGACATCGTCCGGCGATACTATCTTGATGATCATCTCCGCTCTGTCGATGTTCACCGCACCTGCCAACTCTCGCCGCCGTTTCAGCGCTTCCGCAAGCGTGTGAAGCGCCGCCAGCGTGGCGTGGTAATCGTGCGTAGTGTCCGCAATCGCCGTGTTCGCGTCGTCGTAGGACAGCGCGCGGTCGCTGATGATGACAGACGGCTTGACCGCGTAGTGCAGTACTGTGCCGCCCGCGTCTATGTCCGCAACCAGGCTGAGCGCGGCGCGGCGCTTGCCCGCTTCTAGGCTGCCCTTGTTGTGCGATACGGCGGTCGGCAGCATCGGAATCTTACGGTCAGGGATGTACAAGCTCGCCATTCGCAAATTTGCGGTGTCGTCTAGCGCGCCGCCCTGCGGAATGAGCGCGCCCGCATCGGTGATATGCACCCCAAGACGATACTTGGCAGCCGCGCCCGAGTTCGCGTCAGTGTCGTCAAGCAGTTCTAACGAAAGGGCGTCGTCTCTGTCCTGCGTGTCCGCGTCGTCGATGGTGAACGGGCGCAGGTGCGTCATATCGATGCGACCCGGGGCGTCCAGCAATTCCATTTCGCTGACGCTTTCGGCTGCGGATAGGGCGTCGTCAGAGAACGCTTCAGCGATGTCGTCTCGCAGCAGTTCGATAGGCTCATCGGCTTCGAGCGCGCCGCAGAAGACCAGCGAATCGAATGCGAGTCTCTGCAAATTGCCGCTCTTGCGCTCCATCTTGTCGAGCAGTGATTTGACCAGCGCGCTGCGCGTGTAATCGTCGCCGTGCGCCGCGAATTCGCGGATGCTGTTCACGAGCATCTGCTGGTGCGTAGTGAGGGTGGGCGGCAGTTCGCCACGTTCTAAGCAGGCTAACAGATCGTCGGCTTCTGCGGCTTGCTGCGCCTGTCGTTTGCGCCTTGCGAGCGTCTCTTCGACAGCGGACGGCGCGCGCGGTATGTAGCCTGCCTTGCCGTCCTCGCCGGTCTTGCCCGCTTCGAAATACAGCGAGTCGCGGTCTAGGCAGAGCAGCAATGCGACCTGCTGCGCTGCGTCCGCCTCGCTTCCCCAGTATAGTTCCGCTAATTCAGAGAATGTCCATGCAATCCGTTCGTCGCTGACGACTTCCCACAGTTCGGCAATATCCACATCGGACGCGATGCCTTCGCTCTGCTGCCGAAAGGCGGCAACTTGCTCATCTCCTTCTGCGAAGACTTGCGTGGCTAGCACGATGCGTTCGGACGGCAGGCGCGCTTCTTTCCTGCGCCGCACGGCAACGCGCACACGCGAGGCTTCGACATTCACCACGCGAGCGATGGTGATGCCGCCGCTCATCCGCGCCGCGACGAGTTCGCCCGGCTTCATAGCGAAATCCTTTGGCAATTCAGACGCGGCGAGTCTATTCGGGACATTCGTGACAGTGTCTTGCAACGAGTGCGGCTTTTCATTACGACTTTCCTGCCCGCGCGAGTATGATCATCAACACGACCGTTACTCCCCATCCTAACTTTCCCCCTCAGGAGGAAAGGACTTTGATGACTTTTATACTCTTATTGTCGGGGAAAGGGCATTCTAATATGAATAAACAGGGATGGTACAGGATGGATAGGATGTGATGTCAATTCCTATCCTTGTTTGCTTTTGCCACATGCTAATCAAGATCCGCCAACTTGGGCAGAACCTCTTCCATCAGCAGTGTCATGGAGCGCGTCCACTTGTCTTTGGGCTGCCATTCGTGTCCCATAGCCAGCAAGACGCCAAAGCCGCCGACCTGCTCGTAGATGTAGCGGAGGATGTCCGCTACTTCGTCCGGGCTGCCGACGACCCAGATGTTGTCCAGCAGATATTCTGCGGTAACCTCTTCATCAGGCATATCTGGGTCGTTCTTCATAAGGCCAAGCTGTCCCATGTGAGAGAGGAGCGGCTTGAAATAGCGGTTGAAGTCGCGCGCGAATACGCCTTGGAGCATGTCCTCTCGCGCCTGTTCGGTCGTTTCGGCGACATACACTTCGCGGGCGATGCGCCATGTGCTGCGGTCAGCGATTCGCCCGGTGCGCGCCGCGCCCTCGCTCACGGCATCCCAGTGTGTTGCGAGCTGATGCACGGGGACTAGATTGATACTCATGGGAATCCAGCCGCGCTCGCCTGCAAGATACAAAGTCTCGGACTTGGGGGAGACACCGGCGACGCCGATGGGCGGGTGCGGCATCCGGTAGGGCTTCATGTGAAATGCAAGTCCTACATCTTCCACAGGTTCAGGTATCTCAAAGCGCCAGAACTTGTGCTCATAGACGCCCGGTTCAGGATTGTTCCATATCTTCAGGATGGTCTCCACGGAATCCCGCGCCATGCCGCGATGCTCACCGGATTCGGGGTCGAAGCCGAACACGGTGAAGTCGCCTACGAAGCCGCCGGAGCCTACGCCCCACATAAAGCGCCCTTGCGCCATCTGGTCAAGCTGCGCGATGCGGTGGGCGATCATGAACGGGTTATGGTTGGGCATGCAAGTAACGCCCGTGCCGAGCCGTATGTTCTTCGTTCTGCCGAGCGCATTGGCGATGAACAGGTCCGGCGCAGGGATGTTCTCCCACACGGATGTGAAGTGCTCGCCTATCCACGCCTCGCTGTATCCGAGTTCGTCAAGGACGACAAGCTGTTCTATGTCGTCTTCCAGCGTCTGCGCGATGTTGGAGCCGGGCGGATGCAAAGGCATGGTGAAGTAGCCGAGTTCCATGTTATGCGCCTCCTGATTTGTACTATGGATGTGCAAGCAGTATAAGACAGCGAGCGCGGGCGCACAATGGCAGTTTTTACTGGTAGCACTCCCGTTCAAGCTATCAAGCCGGCGATTTCACCCCAATTCTCTCGGCAAGCTCAGGACAGGCTCTAGCCTTCCCTCATCGAAGGAAGACTGGCTTTTGCAATCGTCTCACAACTGACGGCTTCGCGTGCGAGCCAGTGTTCTAGGCTGTCGGCTAGGGCGTACCAGCTTGCTTCGATGATGTTCTCGGACGAGCCTACCGTGCTCCAGGTGCGCTTGCCGTCGGTGGAATCTATGAGCACACGCACGACAGAGCCTGTGCCGCTTCCTTGGTCCACGATGCGAACTTTGTAGTCGAGCAGGCGCACATCCTTGAGCTGTGGGTAGAATTGCCCTAGCGCCTTGCGCAGCGCGTGGTCGAGCGCGTTGACCGGACCATTGCCGGATGCCGCCGTGTGCATTACTTCATCGCCTACGCGCACTTTCAGCATCACCTGCGATGCAATGTCCTGGGAATCTTTCGCACCGTCGTCGTTGCCATTGGAGCGTTTTTCGACCATGGATACGAAATCGACGAGCGAGAACGGCGCAGAATACTCCGGCTGCATTCGCCGCACTAGCACCTCGAACGACGCCTCTGCGCCTTCATACTGGAACCCCTGGTTTTCACGCTCTTTTATCTTTTGCAGTAACTGCCGCGCCTGTGCCTGCGTAAGTTCTGCGTCGGGGCAGAGTTCGCGCGCGCGCCATAAGATATTGCCGCGGCCAGACAGGTCGGAGACCAGCACGCGCTTGTCGTTGCCGATGCTGCGCGGCTGAATGTGCTGGTAGCTATGCTCAACTTTAGACACCGCCGCCGCGTGCAAGCCGCCCTTGTGCGCGAACGCGCTGCCGCCCACATACGGCTGCGAGCTTAGCGTGGGCATATTCGCCACCTCCGCGACATAGCGGCTCGCCTCGGTCAGCGACGCCAACTGCGTGTCGGATACGCATTCCACGCCCATCTTGATTTTCAGGTTGGCGATGAGCGAGACGAGGTTGGCGTTGCCGCAGCGCTCGCCGTATCCGTTCATCGTGCCTTGCACCTGCGTAGCGCCGGCGCGTACTGCGGCAATCGCTCCTGCGACCGCCATATCCGCGTCATTGTGTGTGTGGATTCCAAGCTCGACCGATGCGCGCTGCCGCACCTGATGCACGATGGCGGAGATTTCGTCAGGCATCATGCCGCCGTTGGTATCGCACAGGATGACACATTCTGCGCCGGCGACTTCGGCTGCGTGGACGGCTTGCACGGCGTAGTGCGCGTTCGCCTTGTAGCCGTCGAAGAAGTGCTCGGCGTCGAAGAACACGCGCCTGCCCTGCCCGACTAGATATGCCACCGAGTCGGAAATCATCGCCAAATTTTCTTCGAGCGATGTTTCCAGCACGCGAGTAACATGTAAGTCCCAACTCTTGCCGACTAGGGTAACGACGGGTGTTTCAGATTCGAGCAGCGCGGCG
>VXRI01000355.1:9155-13117 GCA_009838595.1 Chloroflexota bacterium
CGGCGCGGGGGGGGTCTTCGGAGGCGCCGATGTTGGCGCGGAGCGTGCTGCCGAACGCGGTGAGCGTGGCGTTCGCAAGGCGCAGCGATTTGGCGCGCTCGAAGAACTCGGCGTCGCGCGGATTGGAGCCGGGCCAGCCACCCTCGATGTAGTGCACGCCCAGTTCATCGAGCCGCTTGCAGATGGCGAGCTTATCCGCGACAGACAGCGATATGCCCTCGCCCTGTGTGCCGTCTCGCAGCGTGGTGTCATATAGCGATACATTAGACATTACGATTTGCGCTCCTAGTGCTAGTTTTCAATATGCCCTTCTCCCTGCGGGGGAAGGCTAAGATGGGGGGCAAGAAGAACCTGACCCAAGGTTGAACTTCACCTGTTCGGCAATTTCGCTCAAGCAAAACGCCCGCCCCATAACGATGTAGGGACGGGCGTTCAATATCCGGCGTGGGAATTGATGGCTCGCGGTACCACCCTGCTTCACCGGCGCGACTGACTATCAGATTCAGGTGTCAGGCATGCGCGATGCGCTCAATGGAGTACGTGTTCATACCCCCGCCCTGTTAACGTCGGGCGACCCCGTCGCAGCCTACTTTCGCGGATGCCTTTATATGGCGCTGCGCCCAGCGCGTCAAAGACAAAGAATTTCGGTGCGCGGCTCGGGAGGGATTTTCAGAGGGCAACCTATGCGTCCGCTCTCACCATGCGGTTTGGCAAAACTGCCGCGCCGCGCCGGACTCGCTGTGCCGGTTGCTTACCTCGTACTCGTCTCCGTCGTAGCCTTTGGCTATGAATGTGATTGTGCTTTAAGAAAGTTCTCGCTTTGAGAAAAGTCTCACAAATAGCATAGAGTCGTGCGAAGATGATGTCAAGATTTTTTGTTATGGGACAATGAATGCCCCGCCATCCACAATAACTATGGCAATACTGGCTATGACCATAATGACTATAGATAGAGGATTTGGGGAGACGCTAGGTTCTACTTGCCGTTGCTGCGGTGTCGGTGGATATGCGGCTTGGCGAAGTTACCTTGCGCTACGAAGTGGACTTGCTGTGTGCCGTCTTCGTTCGTAACTTGCATCACCATCGTGGCAGTGTCAGTGTCCGCGCTCAGGTCGGCAATGCTTGCCGCGCCATCGACGCCTTGCACGAAAATCTTCGTGTCGTCGTTGACAGTGAACGATAGCGTTTCGGATTCGTCGCGCAGCAGCAAGTCCAATGTGCCGGCGGTCGCATCGATGTTCTGCGTTGTGCCTGCCGCTGTGAGGACGGTCTTTACGCCGTCATCCGTCAGGTAGCGCGATTTCGATGTAATTAGGCTGTCGTGGACGCTGCCTAGCATGCCTTTACCCATGCCCATGTGTCCATATTCGTAGCCGTGCGCGCGCTTGCCCGTGTGCCCGTGTCTGCGATTGGCATGCGGATGACCGTCCGTGGGCAGTTCGCCGGCCGTAATGCTTATGTCCATCGCCGAACCGCCGCGCGACACGCTGAATACAATGCTGTCGCCGGGCGCGCCCTCATGAACGATGCTGACTACATCGCGCGCTCCGCTTACTGCCGCGCCGTCTATCGCAGTAATGATGTCATCCACTTGCAACCTGCCGTCAGCCGGGCTGCCCTCGACCACGCCGACCACCAGTGCGCCAGCAGCGCCGCCGTCTCCCGACGCGTTCTTGATGCTTATGCCGATGTATGGCTTGGCGGTCGTTTCGCCTGCTTCGGTTGCGTCTGCCTGCTGTGCGGTAATGCCGCGCTCGGTGGCGGTCTGCGCCGCCGGTGTCGTCTCGCTTGCCTCAGTTGTGCTAACGCGCATCGCTGCAAAGCCCGCGGTGCCGAGAATGGCAGCTACGAGAAAGCCTCCTATGATTAATTTCTTCATGCCTGCTCTCCTGTTTTGTGCATCGTTGTTTGTATTGTTTTTTGTTTTGAGCTCGCTGATTGAAACGCCTTTGCGGCGAAAGAGGTTAGTTACTGACATGGACAGGATGGCAGAGTATTTCGATTATTCATGTCATTTCTCGCTTCGCTCGAAATCTAAACACCTTGACTACGGGCAGGCTTATTTTCACATAGCGCTTTTAGACCCTTCACCTCGTTCAGGGGACAACCGAAAGGTCCTGGACAGGATGGTGCGTGGCTATGCGCTGAACTACTGCGCTGTTATAATCGGGCGTGCTTGGCGATTGACGCGGCGAGCGGGAAAGGACATTGATATTGTCACAACAGACTGCGCTCCGCAGGTTGAAGGATGCACCGCATCTCGCCGCGCTGAAGCACCGCGATTATCGGATGACATGGACGGCGAATATGTTCGCGGGCGCCGCGATGTGGACATTCTTCGTCGCGTTCCAATGGTTCACGCTCGATGTGTCGGATTCGTCCGGCTGGGTCGGCATAATGACCTTCGCGTCGATGATCCCGTTCTTGGTGGTGTCGCCGTTCGGCGGACTAATGGCGGACCTCATCGACCGGCGCTCGCTCGCGCAGTTGATGCTGCTCGCTAGTTTCATCGTTACCGCAGTGCTTGCTGCGCTGGTGATTTCCGGCGCGGTGAAATTGTGGCATGTCGCGGCGCTGGCATTCCTTGGCGGCGCGTTCCGTGCGGTGCAAGAGCCGACAATCTCGGCGCTCATCCCGAATCAGGTGCCGCAAAATGTGCTGCTGAACGCGATAACACTGAACGCAGCCACACGGCACGGCGCGCGATTTTTCGGCTTGCTCATCGGCGCGCCGCTGCTTGCAGTGCCGTCAATCGGAGTCGCGGGCGTGCTGGTGCTCAGCGCGCTGCTCGCCGCCGTCAGCACGCTGCTGATGTCGCTGGTCAGGACTGCATCCCGCGGCGATGAACGCGCAGGACAGGGCGTAGTAAGCGATATGGCAAAGGGCATCTGGGCGGGTCTGGCGTACATCTACACCAACAAGCCAATCGCCCTGTTCATCATTATGGTTGCGCTTCACTGCGCGCTCGTGATGTCGTTCGACTCTATACTGCCCGTATTCACCGAGACGAGCCTAGGCGCGACAGACGGCTCTACGCTGGGCTGGCTGGTGATGGGCATCGGCGCGGGCTCGCTCGTAGGCACGCTGCTGCTGGCGGGCGTGCGCAACGAAAAGACAAAGGGGCAGTTGCTAGTATGGACGGGGCTGTTCAGCGGGATAACGCCAATGGCGATGGCGCTGTCGTTCAATGTGCCGCTGGGTATTGCGGCGAGCGTGGGCATGGGCATATCGCAGGCAACATTTATGGCGCTGACAAGCACTTATGTGCAGACGCTCGCGCCGGACAGACTGCGGGGCAGAATATCCAGCTTGTACATACTGCACGCGGGCGGCATAATGGCGTTCGCTAATTTGGGCTATGGCTTCATTGCGGACTCGTTCTCCGCGCCGCCGATCCTGCTCATCACGGGCGTCGCATTCGTCGCGGTCGTGCTTGCGGTGGGGTTTGGGCAGCCGATATTGCGGCGCGTGTATCGCACGGGGCAGGTTGCGCCGGCGTAGCGATAAGTGTCTTTTCTATGACGCAGTTAAGACGATACCCGATCGCAGTCGGGCACATGCTTTACAATAAAATTCATACTTGTCATTTCGCCTTTTCTCCTGTCATTTCGAGCGAAGCGAGAAATCTACAATTGGAAGCAGGTTCGAAGGAAACGATTTCAGATTCCTCACTATGTCATTCCTAACATAGTGGGGGTAAGTTCGGGAATGGCATGGGAGTATGTTCGGAATGACAGCAGAGAGGATTTGTGAAATCGTTTTACATGGTTAGGGTGTTGTTGACATTTGCGTCATTCCCTGTATGTGTCAGGTAATTCGCTGACAGATTGGTATAAAGTAACACAGGCCAATCCGGAGGCACTATGCGCGACAACAGCAACGACCGGACACTCGAAAGGATCTACATCCGGAAGTGGCAGTTTCTCATCGAAGAGTACGAACTGGTCAAGGCGAAGAAGCAT
>VXRI01000181.1 GCA_009838595.1 Chloroflexota bacterium
TCGCTATTCGAGCCCAGATGGGCGACCGGCTCTTCGTCAGCGAGACGGTAGGTTTTGGCGTGGGCGGCATCCACATCAACCTGCGCAATGCTCCGTTCGATGATGTGCGCGTACGGCAAGCCTTGCAGCTCGCCACCGACCGCGAGGCGATGATCGAGCTGATTCACCCGGCAGGCGGCGAGCCGCAGTGCTACTACCCCTGCATTTTCGATTGGATTTACACTGTTGAAGACTACCTGCAAATCCCTGGCTTCCGCTTCGACCAGAAAGCAGAGGACATCGAAGAGGCAAAGCGCCTGCTAGCCGAAGCGGGATACCCGGACGGCTTCGACGCGACCATCACATTCCGCAAGGTCGGCCCGTATCCGGACTACTCGGCGATAGTCGCGCAGCAGTGGAAGGAAATCGGCATCGACCTGACGCTGCGCCCGATGGAGAGTGCGGCAGGGTTCGCCGCCTACCAGCAAGGCGACTTCGAGGTCAACTGGCAGGGCACCGGGCTGAACTTCCTTGACCCGGACGCCGCTAACGACTTGCTCTGGCTGCCCACCGCCGGCCGCAATTATCAAGGCTGGGAGAATGCCGAGTTCATCGCGCTGTTCAATGAAGAAAAGCAGGAAATCGATCAGAGCAAGCGCGGCGAGCTGCTGCGCCAGATGACCGACATTTTGCTGGAGGATGTGCCCTACATACCCGGCACGCAGGGCATCGGCTTTCACTTGCAGTACCGCTGCGTAAAGGACTACACTCAGCCCCGCGCGCTCGGACAAAACAACTTCCGCTTCGACCGTGTCTGGCTAGACCAAGAATCGCCCTGCCGCTAGTCCGGGGCAATGCCCTGCGCCGTTGCCGTATTCGGACTTTCCCAATGCCCGAGACGCCAACAAGCGCGTTAAGTAACGATGTGTACGATAGGATAAGTGCCTTCCCCACTTGACGAGGGAAGGCACGAGACTGGGGGCGCGAATCACCACGAATACCGTAGCCGAAGGGTCTGCCAAGTGCGCTCTTACGTTTTGGGCTGCCTAGTATGACAGGGAAGGTTGACTGTTGCGCGCCTATGTAGTCCGAAGACTGCTCCTCTTCTTCCCAACCTTGATTGGGGTATCCCTCATCGTATTCATCATCCTGCGTATCGTGCCGGGCGACCCTGCGTTCATAATGCTAGCCGGATACGAAGGCGAAGGTTCGTTCACACAGGATGAGTTGGACCGCGTGCGACGGCGTCTGGGCTTGGACGCGCCCATCTATGTGCAGTATGTCAAGTGGATCGCCAGCGCGGTGCAGTTGGACTTCGGCGATTCGTTCTTCACCAACCGCCCGATATGGGAAGAAGTGCGACCACGCCTGCCGCTGACATTCCAGTTCGCGTTTATGGCGATATTCCTCGCCATAGCCTTCGCCGTGCCAATGGGCATCATATCCGCCACGCGCCAAGACACCTGGATCGACTATTTCCTGCGTATCTTCGCCATCATCGGCTTGGCAATGCCAACATTCTGGGTTGGCGCGCTGCTGCTATTATGCCTGTCGCTCTGGTTCAACTGGTTTCCGCCGCTCGGCTACACCGCGCCATGGGTTGATCTGAAGACAAACTTCATACAGCTCATATTTCCAGCCGTCGCGCTTGCGTATTCCACGAACGCGGTCGCAGCCAGGATGACACGCTCGCAAATGCTCGAAGTGCTGCGCGAAGACTACATTCGTACCGCAATGGCGAAGGGTTTGCTGGAGCGCGTAGTCGTACTCCGACATGCCTTGAAGAACGCCGCGCTGCCCGTGCTGACGCTATTCGGAGTGCAGTTCGGCTTTCTGCTGGGCGGCTCTGTCGTCATCGAAAGCGTCTTCAGCCTGCCGGGAATAGGACGGCTGCTCATCTTCGCCATCAACACGCGGGACTTTCCGATGGTGCAGTTCCTCGTGATGTTCATCGCGTTCATCTTTCTGACCGTCAACCTACTGGTTGATCTGCTGTACGGCTGGCTAGACCCACGCATACGCTACGAGTAGCCGCTCCCGCAAGCAACCCCAATCTACGCACGAAGAACCACACCGGAATAATTTCGCACCGCCAAAGGCGTCATAATGACAGACAAGTCCGTTGAAACGACCCTCGCCGTAGAGTTCGGCATGAGCAGGAGGCAAAGCCTGTTCATACGGGCGTGGTGGCTTGTGAAGTCGAAACCGCTCGGCGCGCTAGGCGGGTTCATCCTGATATTCGCCATTCTGGTGGCGATATTCGCGCCGGTCATCAGCCCGTATGACCCGGAAATATCCGACCGCACATCGCGGCTGACACCGCCGGACACAAAACACTGGTTCGGCACAGACCATATCGCGCGCGATGTGATGAGCCGGGTTATCTACGGCTCGCGCGTGTCTCTGCTGGTGGGATTCATAGCGGTCGTAACAAGCAGCGTACTAGGCACGGCGCTAGGAGTGGCAAGCGCATATTTCGGAAAGACGCTCGACCTGCTGCTGCAGCGCGTCGTGGACTCTATGCAGGCGCTGCCGGGGCTTGTGCTCGCGCTGACGCTGATGGCGGCGATGGGACCATCTCTGACGGCGGTCATCATCGCGATAACGGCAGTGCGAGTGCCGGGCACGGTCAGAACGGTGCGATCCGTCGCGCTCAGCGTCAAAGCGAGCCAGTATGCGGAGGCGGCGCGTGCCGTTGGCGCAGACGACTGGCGCGTGATGTTCCGCCACATAACGCCGAACTGCATGGCGCCGGTCATAGTCGTGGGCTCAGCGGTGCTAGGCGGCGCAATCGTGACGGAGGCGAGCCTGAGCTTTCTCGGGCTAGGCGTGCCACCCAACATCCCGACTTGGGGCAACATGCTAGGACAGGCGCAAGAGCGCTACATTGCCGCGGGACCCTGGACAAGCGTCTTCCCTGGATTAGCCCTGACCTTCACCGCCTTCGGCATCAACCTATTAGGCGATGCCCTCCGAGACATCCTAGACCCAAGACTGCGCGGCAGCCGGTAAGAACCGGACGGGAGTAAAGGCTAGGCTCTGTGGACATTTCGATATTTCAGCCCGTCTATCCCGCGCAGGCAAGAAACCAGTATCTTCCAGACGGCGAAAATTACGCGGTTCGATCAATTTTACGGCACTAGATTCCCGTTTTCACGGGAATGACGCAAATGTCCACACAACCTAGATATTAAACTGCGGGTCGTCGTAGTTGTCTAGCTTGTTGTATATTTGGATGCGCCAGCGCTGTGGATCGACCACCAGCAACCTTGACTTTACAGGGTCGAACTTCACCGCCATTGGCAGCGCGAACCGCCATTCGGGTTCCAGACTGTACACCCGTCGCCGAGCCTTGTACACATCCGGGTTGCTCAATACGTACTCGTGCTGCCACTTGGACAACTCCTGCGCGTCCCCGGAGAATGTCGTGATGTAGTTGGCGTCTGCGTCGTACGCCTGCACACGGTTGTTTACCCAGTCGCACACATATATGTCGCCTTCAGGATCGACTGCGACATCGGTCGGGTGGTCGAACTGCATCTCGCCATCGCCAAGCTCGCCCAGCCTGAACACGAACTCGCCGTCCGCGTCGAATTTCTGTATGCGGTGGTTCTTGTGGTCGGCGACATACACACAGCCGCAGGAGTCCACGGTCAAGCCCCACGGTGCGTTCAGCTCACCGTCGCCATCGCCGCGCTGCCCGAACGCAATGCTCGGATTGCCGAACTTGTCCAACTTCTGCACACGGTGATTGAGCGTGTCGGAAACATACAGGTCGTCGTTGTCATCGATTGCGATGCCGGATGGGCGGTTGAATTGCCCCGGACCGCTGCCAGGCCCGCCGAACATACGCAGGAAAGCGCCGTCCTTATCGAACACAGATACGCGGTGCAGCCACTCGTCGGTTACATATACATTCTCGTCGCTGTCCACCGCCACACCTGCGGGCCACATAAACTCGCCGCCGCCGGCACCGCGCGTGCCGAACTGAGTCAGAATCTCTTCGTCCCCGGGCGTCTGTCCGATGGTAATTTTCGTGATATTGCTGTTCTGCGGACGGCGCAGCAGCACGAAAACGTCGTCGTCCTGCCCAAGCGTCAGCGTCAGCATCCCGGTTATCTGCCGCCCGCCCACGACATGGCTATAGTCGTACACTCTGTCGGCAACTATTCTCGTCAGCATAGGCGCTTACCTCGCAGTCAAGCGGTGTTGTATGTTGTGGTGGATTATACAGAAATCTCGCAAGGCGCTACGCGAACATATATTCCCGCGTGGACACGATGAGTTGCAGAAGCTCCGCAATCTCACGAGCGCTTTCGGCGTTGGATTTGCCGTTGCCGCCGCACACGCCGTTCTGCACGGCATGCGCCACGAGTTCTGCGCGCGTGCTTTCGTTGAACTGCAGCGGGCCCATGAGATCTAGGCATGCATCCACCAGCGCCTCGGGCGTTGTCGATTCCGCTTGCGCGCGCTCAATTAGCCTGCGTATGCCAGGGCGGTCCGTTTCATTCACCATATCCGCGACGAAGTTCGTGCGCTTCATCAGTGCGCCGCTATTTATCCACTCAACGCCGGAGTGCCAGCCTTCTACGCTCGGTGGATTGAGCAGTTCCTGCCCCATATAGGTGATGTGGTTCGCCCACGCGTATATGTCCGGTGTGGGCAGTTCGGCGTCGCCTGCCATCCGCAGTGTGCTGATTACAACTTCGGTCGGGTTTTTCACCTTGCGGAACTGCGCCGCCTTGAAGAAGTCGGAGTTGAAGAGCATCCGAAGCACGGCGCGAATGTCGTAGTCGGTTTCCATCAGCGCATTCGCCAGAAAATCGACCGATTCAGGATCGCCCGGAGGCGTTACCGGCCAAGCTGGCACTTGCACTTCGTCCGCGACGAAGAAGTTGTACAGGTGTCGTGCGACGAACCGCGCGGTGGCGGGCTGCTTTAAGATGATGTCGATGATGTCTTCACCGTTGAAATCGCCCGTCTCGCCCAGGAAAGTTTTATCGCCGTGGTCGTGGTCGTCTTCCCTGTACTCGAAGTACCAGTCCCACCTGCCCATGTGGAAGCGCGGCAGCTTGGGCGTCATAGTCCAGCCGGTGAATGCGCGAGAGCACTCGCGCACATCGTCTTCGGTGTAGTTGCTCACGCCCATGCTGAACAACTCGAGCAGTTCTCTGCCCCAGTTTTCGTTCACTGCGGTCGCGTGGTTTTCATTGTTGTCCAGCCAGAAGAGCATCGCCGGATTCTTCGCCACCGCCAGCAGCAGATCGCGGTACTTGCCCATACCTTTCTCGCGGAACATGTCTATCATGTCCGTAATTTCGTCGTAGTGATCGACCTTCGACACGCCCGTTGCGAAAATCTGGTGCCAGAACAGGCACATTTTTTCTTGCAGCGGCGCGTTCGTATTAATCATCCGCCAAACCCAACTCACCTGCCCGATCCCGCCAAGCGTGCCCGGCTTCCACTGCAAATGGTGATAGCGCAGGAACTCGTAGATGTCCACCGGCTCCTGCCATTCCGGGTGCAGCAAGTCTTCGACCGTCTCTTCGTACCCGACGGCAAGCCGCCGTTCCAACTCTTCGCGTGAAGCGCCAAAGCCTGCGCGCCGCATCAAGTGGGCTATCATTGCAAGGTCGCTGCTCATCGTTGACCTCCTACTGCCGGCGCGAGAATACCGGCCCGGACACTATCTCGGAAACACTGCTACGGGAATACACGGCGAAATGCCGCACGCCAATCGGCTGTCCGCAATTATATGGCATGCAAGTTAAACACCGCAACGCGCGGCCGATGCCGTCCGATTTGTTCCTCCCGATTGCAGCGCGAAACCAATTGCCGATCTTTCATAGTCCCGTCAGCCCTTGATGGGGGAACGATGGGAAGCGGGCAAAAGATTAAACAACATTACAAAGCTAAGTCATCCTGCACACCACCGCAAAATCCGCCATAATCGGTCAACACAGTGAAAGAAGTGCATAATGACCACCATCCTGCCTAATCTGGTTGCTGCGCGATAGCCCGGAATTCCGCGACGCCGTCTGCGCGAGCTGCGGACCAAAGAGCTGATAGCCCTACCGCAGCGCCTCGGCGAATTTAAGGAAGCTACCAAATCGTTTCGTTGGCGTCGACCAGCGCCAAGTCCGCGTCTTTATACAGCCGGACAGATCGTATTAAGGCGCGCGCGCCGGTGGCATTGGCGTTATGTTCCGAAGATTAGCCGATCCACGCCATCCTAACCTTCCTTTCATTCAAAGGGGGAAGGGCAAAGGGGTAGGGGCTTCTTTTGCCTCAAGCCGCGAAACTACCTGCCGCCCGTATATCAAGGACGGCAGGTAGTTTTTCTCGTCGTACACTTAGCCCAGCGTCTTCATTGCGGCGGTGTGGTCCCACGGCGTTATCCACGCGTCTTGTATTTCCATGCCGAAACCGGGCGCGTCCGATGGCACGACATAGCCGTCCTTGGGCATTGGCATACCTGGGATAGGGCAGACCTCTTCCAGCGGCACTCCGGGATCCGAACCCATCCAGAACTCCGCCATCGGGGATTCGGGCATTGCCATGCCGAAGTGCTGCCCGTATGGTGTACCCGCGCCTGCGTGCGGTATAGTCGCGATGCCCGCCGCCTCCGCGATGGTGTATATTTTCACCGCTTCGGTCAGCCCGCCGCACCACTTGAGGTCGGGCTGCGCAATGTCTATCGCGCGATGTTCTATGAGTTGGCGGAATGCGTGCCTGCCGTGGTGGTCTTCGCCGGTGGCGAGCGGCACCCAGTTGATCGCCTTTCGCAGTTCGATATGCCCTTCGAGGTCGGTTGGGATTAGCGGTTCTTCAAGCCAGCGCAAGCCGTACTTTCGCAGCCGCTCGGCGACGCGCACCGCGAATTCCACATTGAACGACATCACAGGGTTGTACATCAACTCCACATCGTAGCCCACCATATCTCGCGCCCGGCCGATATGATCGTCTAATATGTTTAGCCCGTCGATGCCCTCTTCGTAGTGCACCGGATTGCTCACTTTGAAGGCGTGGAAGCCAAGTTCCATCGACCAGTCGAGATCGTCCGATGTTACATACAAGTCAACCTTGTCGCGGCACGGACCGCCGAGCAGACGATAGACAGGCTGTTCGAGAAGCTTACCCTTCAAGTCCCACAACGCAAGGTCGATGCCGGACTGCGCGACTGTCGCGATGCCGCCCGCGCCGAACCGCTGCGTGGAACGCCACATCAGGTCGTTCAGGAACTCGGTGGCGAAGCAGTCGCGCCCGGCAAGCAGCGGTCCAAAATGGTAGTCCACAAGCGTGGCGGTAAGCTCGCCGAAACTGCACTGCCCCAGCCCGTAAGTGCCGTCCTCCGCGACGACCTGCACCCAAAGTTCCTCTTGCGTATTCGCGCCCGGCATCGACCCGTGCATACGCGGAAACTCCGGATACTTATTGATTGGTAAAGCGCGCCGCGCATGCGAGTTCCAGCCATCACGCCGAGCCGGCGTTTTGGGTGGAGTGCGCGGGATATTCACCGAAACCGCTCGTACAGACTTGATTTTCATATTTTTCTCTCCTGGTTAATTCTAAAACGCAGAAAGCATATCACATAGGGAATTAACATTGATGGACAAGATGGGGAGAGACGATTCCACAAATGCTCTTTGAGCGCCAAGTTTGTCTTTCCCGCGAAAGCGGGATGCAGAAATCGTGAATTTACAGGCGTTTCGCTGCTATTCAACCCCATCCTAACCTCTGCTTTCGCTAGGGGCAGGCTTTCCCAAGGGGGAAGGGATTTATGGCATCGTCTTGGGGAGGATTGCACGTCTTTGGATGGCGACGAGTATGCGGAAAAGAGGAAGCCGCTGACACGCTTTGTATGGATGCGATCAGCGGCTTCTTTGTGGATTTGCGTAGTCCGTGTTGTGTATGCGCAACATTAGAGTTTGTGGGCTGATTAGAGCGTGTTGGAAGTTCGAGCCACTACCGATCCTCCATACCCGTATTATCCTCTAAACTTCAATGAGAAGAGGCTATCTATGCATAGCCCTTGTATTCACCGGAGAAGGTTTCAAAGTTCCCTAGCAGATGCCGGTAAAGCTCGGCACGGGCCTTCTCACGGAAGCGTGAACGGTTAGAGTTAATCCAGTCGGAAAGGTAATCTCCAACATCAGAGACCACTGCCTGGATACCGCCATTGTATCCGAACTCAAAAACAATGTCGTTGGCAGAGGGCGGGTTGTATGTCGTCTCGAGGCTGTCGCACACGCTTTCGTTGTCAGAGATGCGATAGCAACCCTTCACGACCACGTCCTCGATGTAGTCCACCACGACATCACTGATAATCGAGCCTGCCATCTCAGTGCCTTGCCTCTGACTAGGCTTCCACTTCTTGGGTCTGATCTTCAGGCGATTCACCGCGCGGTCAATCGCCTTGTGCGTCCTGCATCTCATTTTATGTACCTCCAATATGACTGTTTCAAAGAGCCAACGAATCGTACCTGCCAAGAACCACCAGAATGGGCTGGTCAATACCCCTAGCACATAAGCAATCGCCAGTTTCAAAGGGAACTCCTTTCTAGCCGCCGCACAAGCATTTGGATGCATGCTGTCTAGTCTCTCGCAAATTGCGATGACAAAGTATATCCTCTCCTTTCTGTGCAACTTTCAAATATGTCTGATTCCTGACTTTGTGCGCTCGTTAGTTCTTGGCTTCGGGGGAAGCATGAGAGCGTTTTGTTCTTTATGTCAACTCCTTTCTCAAAAGATTTCAGTGTTGACTCGGAATGCTACCTAAATCATGGATTGATGGGGTGAATAGAAGCTGTGGTATGATTGCGCGGTTATGAGTGAGCGACGGATACGGGTTTCGCAGGAGGCGTTTCGAGAACGCCCCGCACCGGATAAGGCCGTGTCGTGGGCGTTGCTGCTGCAGGTTGCGCACAGCGATGAACTGGAGACGTTGCGGATTTACACATCGGCGGATGTTGTCGCGGTCGGACCGCAGGATACGCGCGCGCCGAAATACGCCGACACTGCCGCCTTTGCGCGCGCCGCCGGCTTCGAGGTTATCGAACGGCTGGCAGGCGGACGCGCGGCTGTGTTCCTCTATGGCACTTTCGCGGTGAAGCGCAAACATATCGACACAAGCAAGTAAGGAGCATTGTTATGCGGCAGAATCGTGTTAAGCAGCTTATGCGCGAGGGCAAGCTGGCGCTGGGCAAGTATGTCAGCCTTGCCGATCCGCAGGTCGTGGAGATTATCGGCATCGCGGGGTTTGATGCGGCGTTTATCGATATGGAACATACCGGCTTCGACCTGCGCACCATCGAAGAGATGATCCGCGCGTCCGACTTGGCGGGCGTTACGTCGATGGTGCGCGTGCCGGACAACGACGCCAAGCTGATCCTGCGTATCCTGGATATGGGCGCAGAAGGCATTATTATCCCGCATGTGGACGGCATCGAAGGCGCGAAGCGCGCGGTGGACGCGGTGCGATACCCGCCGATGGGCGACCGCGGCGGCGCAGGTGGCACACGCGCGGCAAGGTTCGGAGATGTGGCGTGGAACGATCATGTGCGCCAATCCAACGAGGAAATCGTACTGTCCGTGATGACCGAAGACGACAAGGGCATCAATGATGTAGAGGCTATCGCCGCGCTGGACGGCGTGGACTTGGTGTCCATCGGCCCGACCGACCTGTCGCAGACGCTCGGCGTTACCGACCCGGCAGACTCACGTCTGCGCGACAAGGTGAACGAGATAGCGGCGCAGGTCAAATCCATCGGCAAGGCGAAGTTGCAAATCCCGATGGGACACGCTGCGCTGCCGCTTACGCCGCAAGACCTGTTGGAACTCGGCGTCGGCTACACGCATGTCGCGCCCGCGCCGCCCGCCATCCTGATGCAGCAATTCCGCAACAGCGTCAGCGAAATCCACGCAGCGGTGGGCAGAGAAAGCTAACATCAATATGCAGGATGGGTAAAATAACAGGATGAGCCTGATATGGGAGGATAGATAGATTATGCGCGCGCTCGTATTGAATGGGGATACTTATGCGGTCGAGGACAGGCCGATGCCGGAGCCGGACACGGACGAGGTGCTGTTTCGCACGCATTACTCTGGGATTTGCGGCACGGACTTGCACGCGCCGGATCTTGACTTCTACACTTATGGCGTCGTCATTGGGCACGAATTTGCCGGCGAAGTGGCAGCGTTAGGCACCGGCGTGCGCGACTGGCAAGTGGGAGACAGGGCGACCGTGCATCCACGCGGCAACTTCTGTGGCGTGTGCTACGAATGTCGGCAAGGTTGGCCGAATATATGCAGCGCGGACGCGATTTGCGCTCCGGCAGGCAGCGTGCGAGACGGCGGCATGGCTGCCTATGTGAGCCTGCCCGCGGGCAAACTGCGCGCGCTGCCGGACGAAGTTACAATGCTCGAAGGCGCGTGGGCAGAGCCGATTTCTATCGCGCTGCGCGGTGTCAGCAGGTCGGGATTCAGCGTCGGACAGCGCACCGTCGTCATCGGCGCCGGCCCCATCGGGCTGCTGACGACTATGCTGCTGCGGCACGGCGGCGCGAGCGACATCACCGTCATCGAGCCGAGCCAAATGCGCCGCGACAAGGCGCTGGAACTCGGCGCAGACCACGCTATCAACCCGTTCGACGACGACCCGGCGACGGTATTCGGCGCGGACTTGGACTTGGCAGACTGCGTGTTCGAGTGCTCCGGCGCGCGTACCGCGCTCGACACGGCGGTGAGTATCGCCCGCCCGCATGGCATTATCATGCTCGTGGGCGTGGCGAGCGGCAATGTCAACTTCCTATCGCTGCGCGCGCTCACTAAGGAAATCACCATTCGCAGCAGCTCGCGCAACGCCGACGAAATTGTCACGGCGACAAGGCTGCTCGCGAGAAAGGCACTCGATGTGCATGCGCTCACCAGCGATGTCGTGTCCATCGAAGACTCGCTCGCCGCCCTGCAGCGCCTAGATAGAGGTGAAGGAATCAAAATCCTAGTGCAGCCAACTGAATGAGGTCAGGTTCTGTTAACATTTTGATATTTCAGTCCGTCATTTCGGCGCAGGCGAGAAGCCAGTACCTTTCGGACGGCGCAAATGATGCGGATCAGTCAATTTTACGGCACTGGATTCTCGTTCCCAATTTTCACGAGGAAATGCTTCACCGGAATGGCGCAAATGTCAACACACCCTGACATCGACATACAGGATATACAGGATATTAGAGAATGGGCGGACGAATATGAATAGCAAACCGACTATTACAGCCATCGAAATCGTGCAGTGGCAAAGTGAGTTGCGGGATGTCCAGCCGGAGCCGACCATTGGCATTCCGCAGTATTCGCCCGGCAGCGTCATCACGCGCACGAACCACGCGCTCCGCGTCCACACCGATGTGGGAATCACGGGCGAGTACATCGGCGGCTCTGCCCTAGACTACACGGCGATCGCCGGATTCGCGCGCGTGCTGCTGGGGCGTAACGCGCTGCACCGCGAAAACATATACAACGACCTCAAGCAGGCAATGCGCCAGTCCGGGCGAATGGGCACAGGCGTTATGGACATCGCGCTGTGGGATGTCGCGGGAAAGTACCACGACGCGCCTGTGTACGAACTGCTCGGCGGGTCGCAGAAAAAGCTTCCCTGCTACGCCAGTACCTATGTCGGCGACTCCGTGCCAGGAGGTCTGAACAGCGCCGAAGCATACGCGGACTTCGCCGAGTATTGCCTCGATTTGGGCTATCCTGCGTTCAAGATTCACGGCTGGCAGTCTGCGCCGATTCAGGAGCAAATCGCCATCGTGGAAGAGGTCGGCAAGCGCGTGGGCGGCAAGATGGACCTGATGCTAGACCCGTTCTGCGCCATCAACACATTCGGCGACGCGCTGAAATTGGGGCGCGCGTGCGACGAGTACAATTACTTCTGGTACGAAGACCCGTTCAAGGATGGCGGCGTGTCGATGCACGCGCACAGGAAGCTGCGGCAGATGCTGAAGACGCCGATATTGCAGTTGGAACATGTGCGCGGACTAGAGTCTCATGTGGACTTCATCGAGGCAGAGGCGACAGACTTCGTGCGCGCCGACCCGGATTACGACGGCGGCATAACCGGCACGATGAAGATAGCGCACGCCGCGGAGGGCTTCGGCTTGGATGTGGAACTGCATGTAGCCGGTCCGGACAGGCGGCACCTTATGGCGTCGATGCGCAACACTAACTATTATGAGATGGGCTTGCTACATCCGAAGCTGCCGTTGATTAACACGCCCGAATTCAAGTGCGATTACCGCGACGCCATGGACGCCATAGACGAAAACGGATGTGTGAACATCCCTGAGGCGCCAGGGCTAGGCGTCCAATACGACTGGGATTTCATCAAGGCGCGCGAGACGGACAGGGTAGTGTACAACTAGTGCGTATTTGACATTTGCGACATTCCCGACATACCGTGAAAATGGGAACAGATCCTCACAATGTAGCCATTTTTATCTTATTGACACCGTTTGCAAGCACTGGATTCCCGCCTACACAGGAATGACGATGGGAGAGGCACGGGAATGACGGATACGGCGGGCAACGGAATTTGTGAAATCGTCTTACGGCTAAGGTGCTTAACAAGATGAGCAGGATGGGTGGTAGAATCCGCCGTCGGTATATAATATCAACGATTGAATAAATATAGCGGCGGTATTCTCGTACTGCACCATTGGCGAAAGGAATGCAGCAAGTCTATGAGCCGAAGAAACATATTATTGGGAACTATCGTAATTGGCGCATTCGCGATAGTCCTTGCTGTGAGCGGCGCGTTTGGCGGTCCGCTGTCGCCGCAACCCGACGGCAATGTCGCGCACGCGCAGACATCGGACACGCCCACGCCAACCCCCGTACCACCGCCGAGCCAGCCGGGCAGCGCACCACCCAACGACTTCGATTTCCG
>VXRI01000185.1 GCA_009838595.1 Chloroflexota bacterium
TTGATTGGTAAGGAAGATTCTAGAATAATCGCATTACATCTTATATAATGCCGGAACGGATGTTGTGCAATTCCTAGAGTTGAGTGTCTAATTCTGAACGGTGATTGCTCAAGTGTCGTTGTTTTATGTACTGGCGTATTGCACATGATTAATAAAGTGGGTAGCATAGGGGCAATACTCATACATTGAAGTACGATGCGGAGTCTAGCCCGATGGATATGGCTTAGAAGGTGCAATTCTGCCATTATTCGTGTGAGATTTTCTTTCTTTAGGAGCACCGATGAAAGAAATAGCGAAAAAGATACTGGTTGTGGACGATGAACCAGACCTGATGCCGTTGGTGATGCAGCGGATGCGCCGTGACATACGGCGCGGCAAGTACGAGTTCCACTTTGCGGGGAATGGCATCGAGGCGATTGATGTGCTGAGCGAGATCAGCGACATCGACATGATCATCACTGACATCAATATGCCCGGTATGGATGGGCTTGCGCTTCTGGAAAAGATACCGGACGTCAACCCTAATACGCGCTCCATCGTCGTGTCCGCGTATGGCGATATGAACAACATACGCACGGCGATGAACCGTGGCGCTTTCGACTTCGTTACCAAGCCCATAGACTTCGGTGACCTGCGCGTTACGATAGAGCGTACCCTGCGCAATCTGCAGGAATGGCGCGAAGCGATGTCGTCTCGCGACAAGCTCACGGCTCTGGAAAGCGAGCTGGATGTCGCAAATCAGATACAGCAATCCATATTGCCTACAGAGTTCCCCAAGCATGACGGGTTCAGAATTTTCGGCAGCATGGAGCCCGCCAAGGAAGTCGGCGGTGACTTTTTCGATTTGGTGCTTCTTGAAGACAGTTGCGTCGGGTTATCAGTCGCGGATGTGTCTGACAAGGGTGTGCCTGCCGCGCTGTTCATGATGTCCAGCCGCACGATGATGAAGGGTGCAGCCATCAGCGCGCGAGACCCGGGCGAAGTGCTGAGCATCGTCAATTCCATGCTCGCGGAAGACAACGACCCGCAGATGTTCGTAACCGTGCTTTATGCAGTGTACGACCCCGACAACGGGCAGTTCACCTATGCCAGTGGTGGCCACGACGCGCCGCTGGTCGTCCACGCGGATGGTAGTTCGGACTTGTTAGACCTGACCAGCGGACTGGTGCTCGGCATCGTGCCGGACATCGTGTTCGAGCAGAACAGCGTTACGCTCAAACCCGGCGACACCGTCATCTGCTACACGGATGGCGTAACCGAGGCGATGAACAGTGAGGGCGAGCAGTTCGGCATCAAACGGCTGAAGCAGACATTCATTGATTCGCCACCCATCAACGCGCAGGATGCGGTGGAGAAGATATTCAACGCTGTGTCGTCTTTCGCGGATGGCACGGTGCAATCAGACGACATAACCTGTCTGACGCTCTCTCGCGACGTGATGACGCCGGACGAATAGGCGGCTCAGCTGCCCAGGAATACCTGCGTCAGAATATCAGTCTCGCGGATGGACTGCGGGGTGCCAGAGTGCACCACGCGCCCCTTGTCCAGTACATACGCTTTGTCCACGATGTCCAGCACGCCCTTGATGTTGTGCTCTACAACCAGAATCGTCGTGCTGAGCCGGTCGCTTATCTCCGCGACCTTCTGAAACACCTCGCTGACGATAATGGGCGCGAGCCCAAGCGTCGGTTCATCGAGCAGCAGCACTTCAGGCGCCGCCATCAGTCCTCTGCCAAGCGCGAGCATCTGCTGTTGACCGCCTGACATTTGGCTCGCGAGGTCGCCACGCTTCTCGTGCAGTATGGGAAACAACTCCATCACGGAATCAAGTCGACGCACCTTCTCTGCTCTGTCCTTCAAGTACAGACAGCCCATCTCCAAGTTTTCCTCAACGGTTAAATGCGTGAAGACGCGCCTCCCCTGCGGCACGAACGATATACCCTGTTTCACAATCTCGTGCGTCGCCGCTTCCAAGGGCATTTGCCGCCAGAATACCTCGCCTTCAACGACTGGCGCAAGCCCCATAACCGCCTTGAGCACGGTGGATTTGCCAGCGCCGTTCGGCCCCATGACCGCGACCATCTCACCCTTGCGCACGCCTAACGATACGCTGTCCAACGCGACCACCGCATCGTAATGCACGGATATGTCAACCAGACTGAGTAGTTCTGCGCCGTCTTCCATGCCTTGCACCGTCATTCCCACGCCAATTATCCAACCATTTCACGCCAAATCTGAACGCGCGTGAAGCGCAATGTTCCGCGCTGCTTATGTCCCAAGATACGCATGGATGACCTCTTCGCGCGCCAGCACTTCGTCCACTTCACCTTCGACTAGCAGCCTGCCGCTGTCTAGCACGATTAGGTGGTCGGACAGCTCGCGCACGATATCCATGTTGTGCGATATGAACAGCACGGTGCGGCCATCGTCGCGCACTTGCTTTAGGATGCCCTTGATGCGCTCTAGCATCTGCGGGAACAGGCCTGCGAACGGCTCGTCGAACAGATAGATTTGCACATCGAGCGCCATCGCGCGGCCAATTTCCAGCAACTTGCGCTGTCCGTAGGATAGTTCCATCGCCAAAGAATCGCGCTTGTCCCACAGCCCTACACTTTCCAAGATGCTCTGCGCCTTCGCCCTGTGTGACTGCTTAGCGCGCTCAAACAGCGCGGGGAATACGCGGCGGTCTGTCAGCACGACCATCACGTTGTCCATGACGCTAATCTGGTCGAACAGCCGCACTTCTTGAAATGTGCGCGTGATGCCGTGGTCGGGCGTTTCATGTGCCTTCACCAAATGCAAGCCAAGCCCATCCACGATGACCATTCCGCCGTCCAGCGGCAGTGTGCCGCTAAGCAGGTTGATGAGCGTGGATTTGCCGGAGCCGTTGGGGCCTACGATGCTCGTCATTCCGCGTCGTGGTATGTAGATGGACAGTTCGTCCACTGCCTTGACCGCGCCGAAATGCTTGGAGATTTCGCGTGTCTCGAGCGCGAAGTCGTCCGGTGCGTGTTCACCTTCAATTGTTGTGTGAATACTCATAACTTGTACTTCCCGACCAAACCTTGCGGTCTGAACAGCATCAGCAACACCAGCAATATGCCCAGCACCACTTGCCGTGCCTGCCCAATGTATTCGGCTGGCAAGAATGGCAGGAAGCGCATGCCTTCTTCGAGCAGCACGAACGCCATTGCGCCGAGCAGCGATCCCCAAATGGTGGCGAGTCCGCCGAGTATCACGATGGACACCAGCAATATGGATTCCAGCAATATGAACGAGAACGGGTCGATAAAGCTTGTCCAGCTGGCGAACAACCCGCCCGCAAGCCCCGCAATCATCGCGGATATAACCCATATCGCCAGCTTGTATTGTGTCGCCTGATAGCCGAACACTTCGATGGCGTCTTCGTCCTCGCGGATGGCGGTGAGCACCCTGCCGAACGACGATGTAACGATGATCCACGCAATCAACATCACGACTGCGAGGATTGCCAGCACGAACAGCAAGAACTGTAATTCGCCATTAAGCGTCCAGCCGCCAATCTGCGGTCTGGCAATCTCGTGTATGCCGAACGCTCCGCGCGTCAGACTGCGCGCGTTCAGGAACACATTGAAAGCGATGATTGCAAAGCCGAACGACACCAGTACATAAATGTCATCGCGGAAGCGGTTGAACACCACGCCCACCGCCAGCGCAACTACGCCAGAAAGCAGCACGCAAACGGGCAGTGCGGCGAAGAAGGGCCACGCGAATGTCGTCAGCGCCTCAGTGCGCAACTGCTCGTATTCCGGATTGGAGCTGAGAACCGCCATTGAGTACGCGCCTATGCCGAAAAAGCCGATGTGCCCCACAGACAGCAGGCCTGTGAATCCGACGACAAGATTCAGGCTTACGGCGAGCATCGCCCAGATGGCGAACACAGTGCCGACCGTGACTGCGAATCCGGCGCCCTGCCACAGCATAAACACCACCGCCCAGCCTATGACGAACAGATTCGCCCAGAGTTGTATGTTACCCCGCCATGCCCTCCACAAATCGCGTGGAGTGCGGATGAAGTTCAGGCTGTTCACTATGGGCTTCAATATAATTCGCATTGCACTATCTTCTCGGCAAGATTCCGTTTGGCCAGAACGACAGGAACAAGATTAGCAGCACGAACGAAATAGCGTCCTTCCATTCGCCGGCGAGGTCCCAGATGCCAAACTGCTCAATCATTCCCAGCACGAAGCCACCGAGCAGTGCGCCGTATAGGTTGCCGATGCCGCCGACTACGGACGCAATCCAGCCTTTCAGCAGCAGCAGCAATCCCATTCGTGGCTGTATGGCGGTGTCGTGGCCGCTGAGTATGCCGCCCAGCGCGGCGTACACCGCGCCCACGAAGAACACAATCGCGATGACCACCGTCGTGTTAATTCCGACAACCTTGGATACCTCTTCGTCGTCGCCAATTGCCCTGACCGCTTTGCCAAAGGTCGTCCACTTCAACGCAAACAGCAATGCGATAAAGCCGACAATAGACACACCGACGGTAAATATGTTGAAGCCCTTAAGGTTCGCGCCCGCGATAACCCATGGTTCGCTGCCAAATGCATCGGGGAGCGGGCGCGGCGCGCTCTGAAAGATTATCGTGGTGAACGCGGTCATGGCGAGCAGTATGCCTAGCGATGCCACCAACATCACCAACGGCGATCGCGCGCGCTCACGCATATACGCATACAGCCCGCGATACAGCGCAAGTCCAACGATGCCGGCGAGCAGGCAAGACACTGCCCAGCTCAGGTACAACCCCGCGCCGTCCGTTTGGAATATCAGGCGCCCGATGTATGCGCCAATCGCACAGCCAATCACCGCGCCAAGAATCACGACCGGTACAGCACTAGCATCGAAAAGCACATATCGATATGCGCGATAGAGCAGCCAGCACACAACAACAGCCACGATTACGCCAACCGCAGGACTCAACAACGCGGTCATCAGCACGGGGAAAGTTAGAACGAACCACATGTAGATGCCCGCCGCCGTGCCAACTACGCCGTCTATCGCGCGGATGGTAATGCGGCTCGTTCCGCGCTGGCGCAACCGTGCGCCAAATGCTTCGTGCATCGCCCATGCCGCCACGCCCGCGGTAACGAGCGCGAATACGGCATTGAGTATAGGCTCGTTGACTTCGTACCTGCCACCGAGCGTGTCGAACGAGCGTAGGTAGAACACCCCGTATGCGCCAAGCGCCGCCGCCGCGCCGTAGTATAGGTCGAAGAACCACACGGTGCTATAGACGAGCGTGAACCCAATCGCTATCAGGGCGTACACCGCGCCGACTGCCAGCCCATTGAAAGTGAACTGTAACGCCTGCTCCGGAGACTGCGTTATTTTCCAAACAACATAGAGAGCGGCGGCAACTGCCAGCGAGTACGCTAGAGTCGTACCATAATCTTCGCGCAATCTGTACAACTAAATCCACCTAGCTATCGGCGATAAACATCAGGTGTGCGCTACTCGGACGGAGCCGGCCCAAGCACCTTGTACCCAAGGTTATCCTCCGACCTGTCAGGCGGCGGCAAAATCTCCACGACCACATTCGCCAAGCCGACGACCTCGCCGTTCCCGTCGAAACTGTAGTTGCTGCCAATTGTCCCGCTCCAAGTGATGTCGTATAGGCAATCCCTGAAACCGTCGGCGTCCTGATCGTCGTCTGTCTGCTTCAGGCACTCGGCTGTGATATAGACATCGTCGTACGCAGAGCCAAGATACCAGCGCAAGGTGATGTAATCGTAGCGTTCCATGAAGTTGGACAGAACTTCCTGCGCCTTGGAGTTGGCGGGGTCAAGGTCAGCGATGATTGCTTTCACGCCCGTCGCCGCATCGCCCGCTATTTCCAGCGCAGTTGCTCCGACGACCACATCTTCGCCGTATATCGGACCATTGAAGCCCAACTCGCGCGCCTGCTTGATTATCGTGCCGCCGGTGAACTCCGACTGCGCCGCGATATGCAGCGCGTCAGGGCTCTCGCCAATCAGCTTGGTAAGCTGCGACCTGAAATCGGTTACATCGGAAGCGTAGCGTTCCGTCCCTACAACTTTGCCACCCCGCTTCTCGAACTGCTCCACTGATGTGCGCCTCACGCCCTCCGCATAGTCCGTGGCCTCTGTGATGGTGGCGAGATTTCGTATGCTGTCCGACCAAAGAACATTGCCCGTGTCTATGCCCCGCTGCGCGTCGCTCATGGATGTGCGGAATATGTAGTCGCCGGCGTTCGCGATGTCCGGGTTCGTGGCAAGTCCGGAGAACATCACCACGCCATCTTCTTCGGCGAGCGGCGCAGCGCCGAGCATCGCGCCACTGCACGATGTGCCGAGGATAATCTTCACACCATCAACATCCGTCAGTTTTCTGTACGCGGTGATAGCGTCCTGCGCGTTGCACTTCTCGTCTTCGACGATCAGTTCAAGCATGCGTCCATTAATGCCACCGGCCGCGTTAATCTCATCTACCGCCATCTGCTTCGCCTGCACCGCGACATTGCCGTAGGTCTCGCCCGGCCCAGTTACGGACTCCATGACGCCAATCTTGAACGATTCACTACTTGCGCCGCCGCCAATAGAGCCACATGCCAAAACTGCGATGGATACGAGCACCACGAGCGCAATAACGAATGCTTGCCTGAAATATCCGATTGTCATCTGGCATCCTTTCCGCAAAGCACGTTTGCAGATTCAACCACCTACGATTTCGTTAATCATGCGTCACCCGAGTCACACATATCCATTAGTTTTACCATATACCACCCCTTACAAATTTATGCAATACCTCTGAGATGATTTCGCAAATCCCTCATGTTATCATTCCGAACGCAGTGATGATTTTGAAATTGTTGCATGCAAATCTGTTTCCGACTTTAGATTTCTCGCTCCACTCGAAATGACAGGGGAAAGGCGAAACGACGGGAATAAATTGCATTTGTGAAGCATGTGCCCGACTGCGATCGGGTATCATCTTATACCTTTTTCCGCGCTTGGCAGGCAAAAGAACCTTCGTGAACAGCATTTCCGCAGAACATAGTAGCAAGCCTTGACGAATAAGGTTACAATTCACCACGGAGTAAAGGACGGATGGACAGACTGTTTTCGCCCGACCGGCGATATTCTTCCACATCTGACCGTATAGATACTACGCATCGTGGAGGATGATAATGCAAAATAGCGAGCAGGGTCCTGACGAGATTGTCCATGAGCCCAACATGCTCAAGAAGGTGGAAGGACATATCCAGAGCAAGACGCTCGCTGGATTGATAGACCTCGTGCCTATTTTGGTAACCATCGCGGTCATCGTCTTCCTTGTGGAAAAGACGGACTCTTTCGTGAGACCTATGCCGTTCGTCGAGGGTCAGCCATGGGACTTCCCCGGCATCGGCTTGATTGTGATGATAGTGCTGTTCTACCTGATAGGTCTGATAATATCCACAACATTCGGGCGCAGAGCCTCAGGATGGAAGGACAATTTATTCGAGCTCATTCCCGTCGTGCGGAACGTCTTCGGCGTAACACGGCAAGTTATTACATCGTTCACATCACAGTATACATTCAGCCGCGTCGTCTTCCTAGAATGGCCCCGCGAAGGCATGATAGCCATGGGTTTCGTTACGGGACGCGCCTTTTCCGCGCGAACCAAGGATTCGATGGCGCTGGTATATGTGCCCACAATTCCCAATCCGACTTCAGGAAACTTGGCGCTCGTGATGGAGGACGACCTCATTGAGACCGACTTGGAAGTGGACGACGCGATGAAGCTAGTATTCTCTGGCGGCATCATCCTGCCCGAAGCGCTCACATTTGCCCGCATACCGCGCGAGGGCGACGAGCAGATAGAAATCATCGGTAGGTTCGAGTCAGAGCAGAAGGGATAACGATGCCGGAGACGAAGAGCGATGCCTAAGTCTGCGGAATAGACTGATTTTGCTTTGCCGCCATCCTAAACTCCCCCGACGGCCCTTTTATCAATGGGCGATGGAACTCTAACGATTGAAACTATATTGAGACTATACAGGTAAATCCTGCACGGGCGGCGGGCTTTGATATATTATGCAATATGCCGAATGCCACGAATGAAACTTCGCTTATCGCCCGATAAAATTCGATAAATCCGAACTCAACAGACATCCACCCGCAAGGAGATTGCCCATGGGCAGCCCGATTCTGGAAAGAATAGACGCTCCGTGCGACCTCAAGCCGCTGACATACGAAGAGATGACGCAGGTGGCGCAAGAAGCGCGCGACACCATTATCTCCGTCATCACACAGCGTGGCGGGCATCTGGCGTCCAATCTCGGCGTGGTGGAACTCACGCTTGCGCTACACCGCGTCTTCGACAGCCCGAAGGACAAGATTGTTTGGGACACGACGAATCAGCTCTACACACACAAGCTGGTAACGGGCAGGCGCGACGAGTTCAAGAACATTCGGTTGCAAGGCGGGCTGTCCGGCTTCGGTGAGCCGGCCGAAAGCGAACACGACACGCTTTGCGCTGGACACGCAGGTACCGGGCTGTCAGTCGCGCTGGGCATCGCTCAAGGCGCAGTCAACTGCGACCTGGATTCGTGGACGATTGCCGTCGTTGGGGATGGAGCGATGACATCCGGCTCCAGCTTCGAGGCGCTGAACAACATTGTGCATCTCAGCCCGGATAAGATGATTGTCGTTCTTAACGACAACGGCATGTCCATCTCCGAGAACATCGGCTTTCTGACGAACTGGCGCAAGCGGCTGATTACGCACCCGCAGTACCAAGCGATGATTCGCCGAATGACCGCACTGTCGAAAAAAGTGCCGACCGGCGAGCTCATCTACCAGCTGGTCAAGAGCCTTAACGACGGCATCGAGAGTTTTATTCTGCCGACGATGTTTTGGAACGAGATAGGATTCCGCTACCTTGGGCCGGTTGACGGGCACGATTTCAAGCAGTTGGAAGACACATTACAGCAGGCGAAGCAGACCGCCGGGGCAGTGCCAGTGGTGCATGTGGTTACGCACAAGGGGCACGGCTACGAACCTGCCGAAGATGATCCGGTGAAGTTCCACCAGCCAAGTTCACCATTGGGTGCGGGATCAGGCGCACCGACATACTCGAAGGTGTTCGCGCAGACTGTCAGCCGTCTGATGCGCGGCGACGAAGGAGTTGTGGGCATATCGGCGGCGATGCTGGAAGGCACGGGGCTTAAGGAAGTGCGGCAAGATTTCCCGGACAGGGTGTTCGATGTGGGCATCGCGGAGCAGCACGCAGTCAGTATGGCGGCGGGCATGGCGTCCACGGGGTTCAAGCCATTCGTATCGATATACTCCACATTTTTGCAGCGCGCCTTCGACCAAGTGATGCACGATGTGTGCCTTCAGAACTTGCCGGTAACGCTAATAGCAGACCGTGCCGGCATCGTGGGCGAAGATGGCAAGACGCATCACGGCGCGTTCGACATATCGTACCTGCGCTGCTTGCCCAATGCAGTCGTCGCCGCGCCGACGAACGAGAACGATCTACAGCACCTCATCAATACCGCGTACAGGCACAACGGACCGTTCGCGATACGCATTCCAAGAGGCACTGCGACCGGCGTATCTCTGGACCCGGCGCTAAAGGAATTGCCGATTGGTAAGGGCTACATGCTGCGCGAAGGGCGCGATGTCTCCATATTCGCCTTGGGCAAGCCTGCCGGACCCGCACTCCAAGCTGCGGAAATCCTAGCCGACTTTGGCATCGATTGCAGTGTGATCAACCCGCTCTTTGTCAAACCACTCGATACCGAACTGCTGCTAAACGCCGCGCGTGAGATCGGACGCATCGTAACCGTCGAGGAAAATGTGCTCGCCGGCGGATTTGGTTCAGCAGTGCTGGAAGTCATCGCAGAAGCAGGGTTGCAAAGCGTGGCAGTGCACCGCATCGGTATGCCGGACGCCTTCGTTGAACACGGCACCGCAGACGCTCAGCGCCACGAACTTAACCTAGATGCTGAGGGCATAGTAAGGCAAGTGCTGTCCGCATTCTACCCCGGCGGCCAGCCATCGTCCCACACGCCAGTAGTCGCCGCAGATTAGCCTGTGGCGACTACTGGGGAGACTCATTCACGACTTCGGCCGCGGATTGGCAAAGTGCGTGGACTTTTGACTCTACACTCCGTTTGGCAACGACACGAAGAAAATCAACAGAAAAGATATGAGGGGTAGGATTAGCCCCTACCCCTATCATTCCATACTGGGAAGTTTAGGCTGGGGGAGTGTAAAGTACCCCCAGTTCAACGGGCATTGCTTGCCATTACTTGCTAATCGACGCGGTCATACCCCAACGCAATCGCGGATCGCTTCCGCTGATGCGTATGTCGGCGGAGTAGATCACGGCGCCTTGTACTTCTTCGCCGAAGCGGCTGATTCGCATTATCGTGCCGTTCATCTCGAGATCGGGCAGCGCGTCGAAGTTTATGCGGACGCTATCGCCTTCGGACAGATGAATCACGCTGAGTTCGTCTAGGTCAATCGTTACCAATTCCCACTCGGATGCGTCCGCTAGGCTCATCACGAATTGGCGCGGTGCGACTTCTTCACCTGCGTCAACATTGGGCGCTACGATTACGCCTTTGAACGGCGCGCGCAGTTCCATGTCGGCACGCGCGAGTTGTGCCGACTGCAGCGCAGTCTCCGCCACCGTTACGCGCGTTTCCGCTGCGGTGATGCGCGCTTCCCTGCGCTCTTCGTCGAGCGGGTCTCTACCCGCTTCCAACTTCTCGACGGCGAGTTGGGCGTCTTCCATTTGCTGCTGCGCGAGCGCGATGTCGCGGTCGTCGTGGTGCAAGCCCTCGAGCGTCGCAAGCGCGACTTCAAGGTTCGCCTTCGCCTGCGCGACTTCCGTCTCGTCGGAGAAGTCTTGCAGCGCCTCGAGTGCGGCGTTAGCTGCGTCCAACTCGGACTGAATGCTTGCCGCGCTTGCTTGCGGGCGGCCGGACTGGGCTATCTCAAGTGTGCGCTCTGCGTCCTCAAGGCGATTCTGCGCCGTCAGCACCTTATTCTCCGCGGCTTGCACAGCCGAAATGCCATTGGTTTCGGCGGTGATGTATAACGCCCGCGCGTCTGCGAAGCCGTTCCACGCGTCGTCGTACTCTTGCCTGATGCAGCGCACGCCGGACGGTAGTCTGCTGACTTCGCGACAAGTGGTCAGATGCGCGTTGAACGGGCTCAAGCCAAGCCTACCGAAGAGCTTCAGCTCGTCCCAACGTGTCGCCGGGTCGTCCTGCAAAACGTCGTTCGGGAACGATAGGTGATCGCGGTCGAAAATTTTCTCGAAGTCTGCGCCCCACTCGGCGAAGAGCGTGTCAGGATCTCTATGCAATTCAGCCGCCGTCAGGTCGATGCCCATGTAGTGCTGGTGTACCCCGCGCCATCGGAACTCAGCGTCGGAGTATGCCTCTTCGGCGAGTCTGTTTGCCTCGGCAGAATCGATGACCGCAACATCCAAGTCGCGCTCGGCATTAGTTAGCAGCACGGTCGCGACAGTTATCGCGTCCTGCGCGTCCTGCACAATCTTGTCAATGTTTTCGGCGTCATCAAGGGCGTTCTGTAAATCAACTATCGACAGTTGGGCGGCTGCGATACGCGCATCCCGCTCGGCGATTCTCGCGCGGCTCTTCGCATCGCCGTCGATGCCGTCAGCGCTAGCTACGCCCATCGCCTTCAGCAGCGCGTCCTCAGCTTGCTGCACACCGAGTTCGGCTTTCGTTCTCGCCTCGATGTATCGAGCTTCAAGCAATGCGCCCTCAGGGCTGACGGACGCGCCAGCCCTGAGGTTCGCACCGGACAGGTGCAGGTAGCGCTCTTCCGCCATTTGCAAAGTGTGCCGCGCCTGCTCAAGCCTGCCTGGCCGCGTCTCGTCGTCGAGTTCGCGTTCCTTAGCAATTGCGATTTTCAGCGTCTCAACCTCGGCGCGCGCGCTTGCCACCGTGTCTGCCGCGCGCTGCAACATAATCTCCGCATCCGTCGTGTCCAACATCACGAGGAGCTGCCCCTCCTCTACCGTGTCGTTTTCGCTTACCAGCACATCGGTAACCATGCCACCGCGCGGCAGGCTGAGGCTGGCACTGCGTAACGGCACTACCACCGCATCGGCACGCACCGCAGGTGTTTCGCTCACGACGGCCGTCGATAGTTCACCGTCGTCCATTTCTTCGTCGTCAATGAAGAGAAAAAATACCGCCGCGATCACAATCGCAGCCACAACGACGAACGCAATTATTCCCACAACCAGTCTATTCACGGAGATCTCCTTCTGATGTGCCGGCGAGATATGTCAGCGGCATCTGCCCTGGGAACGCGAATTCAAAAGAACCTTGACCCATGCGAAATACAGAAACTAATCAATGTCTAGTTCGTGATTCAATCTTAAATGCCCATTTGATGCAAAGTAAATGTAATAAATAACCACAATCACTGAATATCATAACCCAAAATTGGATTTACTTCTCATTAGGGCGCTGATTATCCATGGCAATCGCATCTAAATTGGTTGGACAAGAATTTCGGAGAAATCAGCCGTCTTGCGCCTCTTCCATACTACGATAT
>VXRI01000076.1 GCA_009838595.1 Chloroflexota bacterium
TCAGACTTTCTATTGCTCAATTCACCCTCTGATTCCAACTAGCACCAATGGTTATCAGGTACATGTATGTGTCGGTGGCTGAGGTGAGGTCTATGGTTATGTCCGCGTCCTCGCTCAGCGTGAAGGTGTAGAATCGGGCGTAGCGGGTTCCTGACGGTGGGTTGGTCGGCTCGGTGGGCGTGTTTTCTGATAGACAGTCGCTTGTCTATGAGCCAGAGTAGTCTTCGTCAGCTGTAATCGGCTGGATGCAACCGGACTGGGCGGCTGCGCCGCCAATTTGAAGCAGTCCGAACGCGCCCAGCGCGACTATTGCGGCGGCTATCAAGGCGGTTTTGATTGATGGGCCTTTCATTTCCCTATCCTTTTTCCTGAATTGCGATAATAGACTATTATCCCCGCATCACGCGTGGCAGGCGCGTCAGCGCGAGCAGCGCGGCGGCGAGCAATACGGCGATGCCGCCATATACGAAGGCGTCTGAGTTGCTGCCGAAGTCCACTATGACGCCGGCAATGAACGGCGAGAATGCGCCAAGCAAGGAGGCGCCGTATATGAGCGAGACAACGGTTGACTGCGCCTCTCCCTCCGCTACATCCATAGCGGCGCCTATGTATATCGCGTGCAATGCGTAGAGAAACGCCCCCATAGCCAAGGCGATTATGCCGAATAGAATACCGGGCACCGCGATTTCCAGAAGCACTAGGTTGAACGATAGCGGGTCGTCTGTGGGCGCGAACTTCAGGGCAATCATCAGCAAGCCCAACGCAGCCGTTGCAGGCACCAGCACCGCCTTATGGCCAAGCCTGTCGGCGAGATAGCCCATCAAAGGCTGCGCGAATATGCCTACAAACTGGATGCTGGACAGGAACAGCCCTATGACCACGAAGGATATGCCCTGGTCTTCACGCAGATAGACCGGCAAGAACGCCATCATCGCGCCCTGCCCCATGCTGCGTAGGGCGGTCGTAATCACGAGCATTTGCATACCTCTGCGCCGCAGCAGGGCGAACAGCTTGGAGAAGTAGTCGCGGAGGGATTCCGTCTCCACGCTGGCAGTTGGGATGCCGCGCATCATAAGGTATATGAGCAAGGCGAAGAGTAACGCGGGGCCTGCGCTTATTTGCAGTGCGTCTCTCCACTCAAAGGCGACTAGGTATGTACCGCTTATCAGCGCGCCGGTGAGTATGGGACCTACGAATTCGCCCACGCTGCCGCCGGTGCCGTGCCAAGAAATAGCGTAGCTGCGCTTGTCGGGAAACTTGCGGGAGAGGGACGCTATCGCAGGGGAGTGATAGAGGGACGGTCCGATGCCGACAAGGAGCATGGCGGCGAGCATAAGCCAGTAGTTGGGGGCGATGCCGAGCAGGAAATAGGATATGCCCATCATCCCCAGCGAAACCATCAACATGATGCCGGAGCGGTTAGCGAACCTGTCGCCGAGATAGCCGGCGACCATGGTAGTCGCGCCGCTGGTGACCTGACCGGATGTGGACAGCAATCCGTATTGCGCGGCCGTTATGCCGGTGTCGTCCTTGATTGCGGTGAGCAGGACGGAGCGCAAGCCGGAGTTGTATATGTGCTTGATGGCATGCCCAAGCACGACGGTAACCGCCAGCCTGCCCCTACCGTTTCTGATTTCGTCGGTTACTTCGATAACGCTCGCTTGCGCCACTAGCCTGCCTCCACATGAACATGAAAATCGCCGAAGGCAATCATAGCACACAACCTTCTACATCATCCTTCAAATCCTGTCCATACTGTTAATTCAGGGGTGTGTTGAGAAAGAGCGCCGCCAATTCATCCAAATCCGCAACCGTGGCGTCCGGCGTCTCTGCGTCGTCGCGTGGCTGCTGCAAGCGACCGGGGCCTTGCAGCACGCGCACTGTGCGGAAACCGAGCGCCTTTGCCGGGCGAATGTCGTTGTCCAGGCGGTCGCCTATCATCACGGATTCGTTGGGCGTGCAGCCAGTTTGTTCCAACGCAAGGTGGAATATCGCGGCGTCGGGCTTGCTGACGCTCACATCGCCGGACGACACGCACACATCGAAGTAATGCGCCATCCCGTATTGGGTCAGGCGCTCTTGTGTGCCCGGCGGCTGATTGGCGATGACGCCAAGCTTATACTCGCCGTGCAGCCGTTTCAGCAGCGGCAATGTCTGTGGATATGGCGATTCCAGTTCCTTCGGATATCTGCCCGACGAGCGGACGAACGCAATCACATCTTCGTCGTCGGTAAAGGGGAGCAGCAGGCTGCGGAACGGATTAGGGTCGAAGCGCGCGGACGCTGCCTCAAGCGCGGCGCGAAGGTCTTCCGGCGATGCTTCAATGCCGCGCTGCCTTAGAGCATCGGACACCTGCGCCAGCCGTCCCATAGCCGCGCCGTCTTCGTTGATGAGCGTGTAGCCGAGGTCGAAGAATAGCCATCGAACGCCGTTTAATGTAAATGTCATCTGGTTATACGCTATAACGAACGCCTCGGAGACTTCATCCGAGGCGTTTGGGTGTGACCTTGCAATAGGCATTGATCACGGGTTGAAGTATATTTCACCATCCTTAACCGTGAACATCGCCTGCAATTCGTACCCCTTCTTCCGTAGCAACTCTCTGCCGCCTTCGTCTCGGTCAAGGATACACATCACAGACACTATAGGAATGTCTTCAGCTTCTACAAGCTCAATAGCTTGCATAATTGACTTTCCTCCCGTGACCACGTCATCCAAAATGGCTACAGGAGTATCAGTATCAGTCGGCAAATTGCCTTCTATTTGCTTCATTGTGCCATGCGTCTTTGGCTCCTTGCGGACAAAAAACGCCGGCAACGGATATTCATCGAAGTAGCTCTGTATCGTAATCAGGCCCACTATTGGAATAGCACCTTCTGCCATGCCACCCACAACCTTCGCATCAGTTTCCTTGATCTTTTCAAGGAAGTATTTCGCAACCTCAAATCCGCCCTCAGGGTCCAAAGTCAGACGCTTGCTATCGAAATAGTAAGTACTGACATCCCCAGAGGAAAGAGTGAAACTACCGCGAAGAAGGGCTCCCTTTTCTTCCAATAGATGGACCATCTCATGGGAATTTGCAGGTGCTAACTGAGTCATTTCAGCCTTCCATTCCATAAAATCTACAAATCATCTTTATTGGTCGCCTACTCTTATCATACATCCAATGGATAGTTAAAGGAACAGATATAGCATTTTCGGCTAAATCTTGGTGTTATTGTCAAAATGATAAGCGCCCCTGTATATAGGTTCTTGGAAGCGGCATGCACCTAAATGCTTTTGCCTAGAATATATTGCCTATCTCCAGTGCGAAGCTCGGCAGCAAGGGTGAAATTCGCCAAAAGTCAGTGCGCCCCTATCAATGGCGAGTTCGAGTATTATCTCGGCGTCCGTCGCGCCCATCGCATCTCCTCTCTTGTTATTCCGAGCAAAGTGAAAAGCATGAAATTGTCGCACCCTATTGCCAATAGGCGATGCTTTGCCGGCGGACTTTCCCCATGTTCCATCTCACAGTAATCGGTTAGTGTGTCAGTTGTCAGCAAATCAGGGATAGCAGTATCGGATTGGGTTGGCGGCGCCCTTTTTTCGATATTTGGCCGGCACCCGTTTCCCAACATACTTGTCCCGTACTTCGCGTTCAGCCTCTTCACCGACGAATCCGATTCTGTCGGGCTCGTCATTGCCCGCATCCGGGAAGTTTTCTTTGGTTCCGGGAAGCCACTCAATCGGCCTATATGCGCCTCTAACCAGCCCTCTGTAGTGCGCCAAGACCAGTTTGTAGTATTTGGCTTTATTCTTATTTATCTTCCAGCAGCCCCGCACAGCTTCGTAAACGTCGTGTGTATGCCAGCGTCTTCCGATGGAGATTAGGATTAACTTTTCCTCAACCGTGAAATACTCCGCGGTATGTTCAGCGATGATTTCTTTTGCATGTCTGGCACCGTATTTCTCGGAGCCTTCTCCACGCACCTTGTTGGCAAGGCCGGGATATGCGCCAATCAACGCGGCTTCAACTGATTTAGCGGTCGATTCCGCCATGCCATGCCGATGGATTATGTGTCCCACTTCCAAGCCTGCGGACTGGATTTGATTGATGCGATGTTGCTTCTTTTGATGATCCTCATCATAATCGTCGCCGACTTTTATGCCCTTGACATGCTCGAAGACGCGGTTGCCTTTGCCCTTGCCGACATAGAATGTCTCACCGTTGCGAGGATCGACCAAGCGGTACACGTACCATTTCAGTTCTTCTATGACTTCTGGCGGGAAATGGTCAACAGTCATTGTTGCTCCCCTCGGCGGAAACCTGACACGAGTCTGCGTCCCCCACTCTAGTATGTCTGCAGATGCGGGATGTCGTATTCGTTGCAGATTTCCTCGAACCAGCCGATGACTTCGGTGTGCAGGGGGGTGCCGTTTGCGCGGCGGTCTTGCTCTTCTTCATACTCGGCAAGGCCAGGGTACAGCACGCGCTCACTGCCCGGTTCGGGCGGAGTCTCTCGCAGGGTGCGGAGCATCTGGTCCATATTGTCCTTGAACGCGGCTACATCGGTGAACGCTGCAATGTTATAGGCGGCGAAGTAGTGTTTGTAGCCACTCTCGAAGTACTCTTCGTCGAAGACGGCGGGCACGGAGCCGGACATGAAGGCGCACAAGATGTCCACTATCATCAGAAAGCCGTAACCTTTGTGCGAGCCGTTCTCTCGCGTGCCGCCCATTGGCAGCAGGCTGCCGTAGTTGACACCCTCGCCGCCGGGAACGGGCGTCTGTTCCATAATCGGATTGCCTTCTTCGTCGGAAATCCAGCCGGGCAACAGGTCAGAGCCGACCCTGCGAGCGAGCGAGAACTTGTTGCCCGCAATCTGAGATGTGGCGGCGTCGAACAGCAGCGGCGCTTCGGTGTTCGCGGGCGCGGCGATTGATATAGGGTTCGTGCCGAAGCGTCCTTCTGCGCCGAATGTGGGCAAAACGCCTCTGCCGGCGGATGTGGCGCACATGCCGACCATATCCTGCTGCGCGGCGAGCATGGAGAAGTGCCCGACAGCGCCAAGGTGCGCGCCGTTGTTCATCGTAACCACGCCGAATCCGACATCACGCGCCTTCTCAATGGCGATGTTCATCGCACGCTTGCCCAGCACGACGCCAAGCCCCTTGTCGGCGTTGATGACCGCCGTGCCGCGCGTCTCTCGCTCGACGCGCCAGTTCGGCTGTGGGTTGACCTGCCCACTGGTGTACTGCGTAACATACGCGCGCAACATATTGGAAACACCGTGCGTCTCCACGCCACGCAGGTCGGTCATAGACAGCACTTCCGCCGCTTCCGCCGCATCGGATTCCGAATTGCCCATCTTCTCGAATATCGCCTGAATAACCTCTTGCAGCGACTCGATGGGAACGCGCACTTCGTCTTGCTTGGGTACTTTGAATCGTTCGAGCATGTCTTACCTCGCGTGTTAGTATGTCGGCGTGTTGATATGCCGGTCAGCGGATTTCACTTACGCAGAATAGCACAAGAATAACAGTATTTGCGCCGAATCTCATCGTATCACGAAAGCGTGCTATAATTCTGCCCGTTCGCCCAAGACTAGAGGACTAACATCGATAGACAGGATGGGACAAAGTCGTCATTTACCAATCAAGAATGAAAAGCAAAGAGCTAAACGAATAAAGGAGGAACACACCAATGGGTGAGAGTGGAATAAGAGTCAGTTATGGAAAGTATGTGTATGAACATGTGCCGGGATGGGGCAACCTGCCGGACGGCTGGGAGTGGAACCACGCAGTCGGCGTAGCGGTCGACGGGCAGGATAGGGTCTTCGTTTATAATCGCAGCGAGCATCCGATAATCGTGCTGGACACTGACGGAAATGTTCTGAACAGCTGGGGAGAAGGGCAGTTCGGCTCGGCGCACCACATCGAGGCGGGACCGGACGGCAGCCTGTACACCACGGACATAGGCGACCACACCGTGCGAAAGTGGACAGCGGACGGCGAACTGCTCATGACGCTTGGTACGCCGAACGATCCGCCGGAGATGTTCAGCGGCGAGCCGTTCAACAGACCCACTGACATCGCAATAGCGGCGGATGGAACGCTGTACATCGCGGACGGCTATGGCAACGCACGCATCCACCACTACACGGCTACGGGCGAGCGGATACGGTCGTGGGGCGAGCCGGGCGAAGGTCCGGGACAGTTCCGCATTCCGCACGCCGTCTGCGTCAGCTCCGAAGGGCTGATATATGTCGCGGACAGGGAGAATAGCCGCATTCAGGTATTCACACCGGAAGGGCAATACCTGAGCGAATGGGGCGGCGTGCACAGGCCAGACCACATCGTACAGGGACCGGACGGCAACATGTTCGTAACGGACTTGGGCTTCTACCAAGGATTGGGGCCCGACCAGCCAAAGTCTAACGCGCTGTCGCATCCTGCGGGCGTGAAGATTATGACGCCTACCGGACAGTGGCTAGGCGGCTGGGGCATGAGCTCGGACACGCCGGGCGACATCATCGCGGGGCACGCGGTGGCTATGGACTCCAAGGGCGACCTCTATGTAGGCGAGACGCTGGACGGCGCGCGCGCTCAGAAGTTCGCGCGGGTAGCGTAGTCAAGCCCGGCAGCGATAGATAGCCGATGACACGGCTAACATAAGAAAAAGAGCGGGACAGGTTATCGAGCTTGTCCTGCTCTTTTTCGTTGTCCCTTTTCCCCTTGGGGTAAGGTTAGGATGAGGGCATCGTGAACTATTGGGCGATAACAGATTCTTGGGAGTAGCTAGAAAATCAACTGTATGGCATAAGCCACCGCCACGGCAGCAAAACCAAGCAGCAGAAATGTGATCCCATCTATCTTGGCATCAAACGACTTGTAATTGTCGTCTATATTCTCGTCCAGCACCCTGTAGTTGCTGTCTATCTTCTCAGTCAGATAGTTGTGGACACTGTCGATTTTCGCGTTGACGACATCGAACTTGCCGTTGTGGGATTTGTAATTGCCATCTATCTTGGTGTCCTCCAACTCTGCCATGCGCTCGCTGGGATTAGCGTATTCCTTATAACGCTCTTCTTGCTCTGTGCCTTGCTATTCCAGATTTGTAGTCGTCAATGCGTCGCTCCTCGTGCCGATTGACGATATCCTAATACATTGCTACATCGACAGGGCGGATAATCGGTTTGCCCTCATCCTAAACCCATCCTGTCCATCGATGTCCATTTCTCGTTCCATAAGTTTAGGATTGGCGGAAGGATGAATTATCGCCAAGCACGCGCACCATGCTACCGTACGCGGTAGATTGTGACCTCGCCGTTGGGGGCGGCGAATGCGACGTCGGCTATCGCGTCGAACTTCGGCATGCCTTCGATGCCGTAGCTGTCGCGCTCGCGCCGCCCGATGTACACATAGTCGATGTCGTACTTGTACAGGATGACCTGTGCCTCGGCGGGGTCGATCGTGGCGTAGATACGCTCCACTTCACCCGCCCGATCTTCGAAATACTGGTCGCGTAGCGCTCGTGAGACATCCGCGCTCTCGGCTTCGAACCGCTCCCAGCCGCCGCGCCACTGCTTCTGATGTCCCAGCCAGTTGACGATTGTCGGCAAGCCCGTGCTGCGCGAAATCAGCCCCCAGTCGCTCCACTCACCTACAGCCTCCACGATTGCGGCGTCTTGGGGCGCGTTTCGCTTCAGCCACTCTATCGCCTCGTACTCGGCAGGGTTATACTGCCGCACGAACTCCAGGCCGTCTAGTGTGTGTCCGGCGGCGGGCGTCTCCGGTTTGGTCTTTATGCCGGCGAGAGGGTAATACAACGAACCCAGCAGCAGAACGAGGAACGCGCCCGCCCAGACATGTCCGAGGAACGCGCCCCAGCCCTTCCAGCCGCGAATCGCGCTCAACCAATAGTACACGGCGAAGGCGGACGCCGCCGACAGCAATATCCACGCCTGATAGTACAGCTTGAAAACGGTGTTGCCGCGATTGCTAAAGAAGTCGCGGATGAACAGGAACTCCGCGCCGATAATCAGCCCCAAGCCCAGCGCGGCGAGCAACGTGGCGAACAGCCTGCCGCCTTCGCCTTGTCGTCTAGCCAGATACAGCACGTTGTACACGCTGATAGCCGCCAGCGCAGTCAGGGGCAGAATGCCGACGAAGCGCGCGATTGCCTCGCCCGCGCTGCCCCCGCTCGGCAGATGCGCGAGCGTCCACAGTAGCCACGGCGCAAACGCCAGCACCAGCGCCGTGAGCGTCTGCGCCACCCATTCGCGCTGCACCGTAGTCTGCCAGAATGTAATCAGCAGAAACGGCGCGACAGCGGTCAGGAACAAGCCCCAGACGATTAGCATGTGCGCTACGCGCGTGTGCGTAACCACTATGCCAATACCCTCCACGCCCGCGTTGATGTCTAGCAGATAGGGCGAGTACAGCAGCGCGGCGAGCGCGACTATCGCCAGTCCCGCAGGGAAGAGCGCGATGCCGAACGACTGCCAAACGCCGTTGCCATCACTGTACGCCTTCAGCGTCAGCGCGCCGATTAGCAGCGCGCCGAATGTCGGCATGTCCCACAGGTTATTGAAGCCAAGTCCGCCCAGAACCAGCGCTGCAATCAAGATGATGGCGTAGGGATATACGCTGCGATAGTCGTGCCAGAAACCGGAAGGCAAGCAGTAGAAGTTCAGCGTAAGGCCGATGAACAGCGCAATGAACGGAATCGACATCACATGCGGGTGCATATCACCCAGCATGAAGCTGAAAAACGGGAACTCTTGAATTGTGTTGTCTATGAAGTGCACGCCGTCGAAGGTGTTGATGACGCGGCTGGCGTGAAACCACCACCAGTGGTCGGTCGGTGCCCAACTCTGCGCCGGGGTAGTGGCGGGGCCGTCCAGTCCGTTGATGCGAAGCCAGTCGTACAGATCCTGCGAACCCATGCCATTGAGCCGCATAAATTCCAGAACGCCCTCGAGATTAGACACCACGCCAAGCAGCGCCGTGGCGACAACGCCGGCGATGATAGCGAGGTTCGTGTTCTTGTGCGCACCATCTGAGGGCGTGACGGAATAGGACGCTGTTGCTGTGCCGTTATGCGATTCGTCGGCGTTGGTCGCGGGGTTAGCGGCGCTCAATGATTCGTCGCCTGTTGATACTTCGGCTGTATCGTTCAGGGCTGACGCGCCTGCGGAAGTCGTTGTGGATGACGCTCTCGCAGGCGCGGCATTTTCGGGCGATTCGTCATCGCCGTTCGCAGACACGCCACTTGTGTTCTCGCCATCCGTGCCATCGACAACCACGCTGTCAGTCTCGCTGTGCACCCGGTCGCTATCCTCATAGTGCGCGGTGCCGGGCTTTGCCAAGACAGGGAATGCGGTGTTCAGTCTCGCAATGTTGACGACTAGACCGAATATGCCCATCGCCGCCATCGCGGGTATGAGCGCCATCGCGAGATTGTACGATACATTCGACTGCACGGCGGCTATCTGGCTGACTGTGCCCATCATCCAATAGCCGAAGTAGTAGTAACTGATGGACTCGCCGCGCAGCCATGGGTCTTCCGGCTGCCCGACGACAGAGTTCATCGACGCACTGAGCAGCGCCAAGTCCATAGGCTGTTCGGTGTGGTTGATGAACGGGTCGGACGCGCGGAACAGCGCCCAGCCGATGAAGAATACGAGGAATATCGCCTCCGCGACGGCAAGAGTGCGCCACTCGCGGGCGATGAAGTCTCGCAGATCGTCGCGGTGTCGGTAAGTGAGATATACGGACGCGGCGACGAGCAGCAGTACGAGCGCGATGGCGGTGGGCTGCGCGGTGGGTATATGCGCCAGCCCGAGAACCCAGAAGAGGTAGGAGACTAGCAGAATACCGAGAGGTTTGCTGAGGGTAAAACCCCTATCAGCAAGTCTGGGAAGAAGGTAAAAGGCAAGCGGAAAAGCCGCCAGGCCGATGAGTTCTACGGTGAATAGCCAAAGGAGGGCGTCGAGCATAGTGAGGATATTGTACTATGGCTGGGTGTTGGGGTGTAGGGATTGTGGTGTGATGTTGCATTTCGATATTTATCTATCACAATCTCTGTTGTTCTTCGTTGTCCCAAAATGCTTGACATCGTATTTATGAGTGTGTAGTATGGGATCAGTACAACGAGGTACAACGATATGTTTGGAGGAAAATAATGGCAGCCGCAATCCACAAAGCGACAAAAACACGATCTTCAAGGCCAGGCTGGAGTGTAACTTTCAGCCACCCGCGCCGTAGCGACGCCCGCGGCAAATTTGGTCTTAAGGTGCGCCGTGGGCTTGGTACACGAGATGATGCCGAAGCAGACCGACTGATTGAACAATTCAATCACATACTTGCTGACGAGTCATGGTGGAGTCTTGACCGACGCACTGAAGCGGAACAGAGGTTTGATCCCGTCGTAGTGAATGCCTTCTACGAAGGCATTGAAGTTGGCAAATTAAAGTCCAAAGATGTCCGAGACAAGATTATTCCCTTGCCGACCCCAAATGAAGATGGCTATTCAAGGGTAATGCTTGTTGGCTCCACAGGTGCCGGTAAGACTACTTTGCTACGCCAGATTATTGGATCTGACCCAAGGCGTGATCGGTTCCCCTCAACGTCAACAGCAAAGACGACAACCGCTGACATAGAAATAGTGACTGCTGCCCAGCAGTACGAAGCTGTAATCACCTTCATGGCTGAGCACGAGGTTCGGTGCGCTGTTGACGAATGTTTAGAGGAGGCATGCGCCAGCGTAATTAGAGGGCGTGATGACGTTGGAATCGCCAATGACTTGTTGGAACACAGAGAGCAACGTTTCCGTCTGTCTTACCCTCTAGGCGCGTGGCAAGAGGAGCAGACTGGCAAGGATATGGATAGTCAATATGAAATGGACTACGACGAATACGAGGAAGAAGAACCCGAAGTAGAGACTCTCACCGACGATGAAATCGTTGATGTATCTGAATTAAAGAATAACGCTGTACGCCTGCGTGAGTATGTTGGCCGTATTAGGGAAGTCGCCACGGCTGTAGGTGGGCAGACGGAAGAGGTACATGGCGTTTTTCAAGACTTGGACAACGCCAATAAGAGACAAGATTGGCTAGAAAACTTCACCGACAGATTATATGAAAGCCAGGATTTCGCCCAGATATCTTTGGACATTATGGACGTCATCCTTGAACGGTTCTCATTGATTGAGTCTGGGGACTTTAAACGTAGCTCGACTGATTGGCCCATATTCTGGTATTGCGAGGACAATGACCGGAGCATGTTCTTGAAACAGGTGCGCTGGTTCAGCAGCAATCATGATAAGCAGTTCGGCAGGTTGCTCACACCTTTAGTTGACGGCATAAGGGTGAAGGGACCGTTCCAACCAACTTCTCCCGAACTGAAGGACGAAGACCGCCGACTTGTACTGTTGGACGGTGAAGGGTTGGGGCACTCCGCAAAAGAAGCTACCAGCATTTCTACGAAGGTGACTGAAAAGTTCTCAGAATCAGAAATGATACTGCTAGTCGATAATGCCCAATCTCCAATGCAAGCTGCACCATTGGAGCTACTACGCTCGGTCGGCAGCAGCGGACACGGACACAAAATTGCCGTTGTGTTTACCCACTTTGACCAGGTGAAGGGCGACAACCTTAGTAGCTATATTCAGAAACGCAATCATGTCCGGGGATCCATTGGAAACGCGGTTTCTAGCTTACGCGAGACATTAGGTGCTCCTGTGACGGAGATATTGGAGCGGCAACTTAATGATAACAATTTTTATCTAGGAGGTTTGGATAGACCCACGCAAAATATCCCTAAAGGTTTCATCAAAGACATTGGGGATTTGATGGCACGCATGCAAAAAGCCGCAGAGCCGACCGATCCAATCGACCTAGCGCCAAACTACAACATCGCTCGCTTGGAACTCGCTCTGCGCGATGCTGCTGACGGGTTCAAAAGCCCTTGGTTTGGTCGTCTGGGACTTAGTTATCACGAAGGTGTCCGAAAGGAACACTGGACGCGCGTCAAGGCATTGTGCCGGCGCATCGCCAATTGGTGGGACAACGAGTACAACGGACTCCGTCCTGTTTCGGACTTTATTCGACAGTTGCAAAC
>VXRI01000146.1 GCA_009838595.1 Chloroflexota bacterium
CTTTCCCTTTGACGGGTGAGGTTAAGATGGGGGAGGAAAAGGATCCCACCTAGTCCCATTTTGCCGCCTACCCGTGGAAATTCGGTTGCCGGCGTTCCCGGAAGGCAGTCAGCGCCTCCTTGTGCTCGGGCGTGAAACGCGCCTCTCGCAGTGTATCGGATTCGCGGCGGAGCACTAGCGCCAGGTCTTTTTCCATGTAGTTTTCATGGATGAGGCGCTTGACTTTTGCCAAGTGCCAGTTCGGGTTGTCGGCGATTTCCTGCGCAAGCGCCACCGCATCGGCGAGCAGACTTTCGGCAGGGCTGACATGGTTCACGAAGCCGGCGCTCTTCGCCTCCTGCGCGGTGATGAATTTGCCGGTGAGCATATACTCCAGCGCGCGACCAAGCCCGACCAGATTCACTAGGAAGTGGGTACTGCCGTATTCCGGCGTCAGCCCAATGCGCAGGAATCGAAATGATATGCGCGCGTCTTCCGCCGCCAGGCGCACATCGCACGACAGCGGAAGCGTTATGCCCAGCCCGACAGCGACGCCGTTCAGCGCGCAGACAATCGGCTTAGACTCACGCGCGAGATCGACCCAGCTAATGTCGGTAGGTCTCGAAGACGCCGGACGCGCATTGCCCTCGCCGCGCACGAAGTCTTCGAAGCCGCCGACATCCGCCCCTGCGGAGAACGCTCGCCCGGCGCCGGTCAGCACCATCGCACCGATTGAGTCGTCCGCGTTCCACGCCTGCACTTGCGCCTGTATTTCGGACTGCATCACGCCGGTGAACGCGTTCAGGCTTTCCGGGCGGTTCAGCGTGATAATGCCGACGCGCCCCTGCACTTCCGTAAGTATCTGCTCATGCGCCATTCGCCAACTCCCTATCGTGCTTATCCGATTCCTATCAGACATTCCTATGATAACATGATGGGCATATTATCAATCTGACATGGCAATCCTGTACATTCTGTTAGAACACGAGGGAGCCGCATGAGAATCACCGCCGTCCAAGCAGTCTATCCCAAGTACAAGCACCTAGCGCCGTCTTGGCGGACGCACTTTTGGCAGATTGTCGTTCGCGTGGACACGGACGCAGGCATTACAGGCTACGGCTATGGCGGCGGTGGCGTGGCTGGTGTGGCGGTCGTCAACGGGCACCTGCGCGACCTGCTTATCGGACGCGAGATAGAGAGCGTGGCGGACATACAGGCGATATATGACCTGCTGTATCTCGAATCGCTGCCATACGGACGCAAGGGCTTGGGCATAATGGCGCTGTCCGGGATCGATCTCGCGCTGTACGACCTGCTTGGCAAGGCGCGCGATGTCCCGGTGTGCGCCCTACTGAGCGATACGCCAAAGCGGAGAATTCGCGCATACGCGACCGGCGAAGACGCCGAACTATATCACAGTCTAGGGTACACTGCGAACAAGTTCGGGCACCGATGGACGGGCAGCGATGACGACTACGACACGGCGGTGAGATCGGCTGAGCGCGCGCGCAGCATATTCGGCGAAGAAGCGACGATTATGGTTGATGTGTATATGTCTTGGGACGCCGATGTAACGCTGGAGATGGCGAAGCGGCTTGCGGATTACAATCTGTATTGGTTCGAGGACATATTGACGCCGGACGACCTCGATGGGCAGGCGGCACTTATCGACGATGTGAAACCGACCTTGATAGCCGGCGGGGAGCACGAGTTCACGCGGCACGGCTTCGGCGCAATCGCAAAGGCGCGCGCGATGGACTTGTGGCAGCCGGACATCACCTGGTGCGGCGGCATCACCGAGGGCATGCGAATCGTGGATCTAGCGGAAGAGTACGGGATACCTGTTGCCCCGCACAGGGGCGGTGAAGTGTGGGGCTTGCATCTCATCTCGGGCTCAGCGTGCGCTGATCTAGCCGAGTTCCATTCCGACCACATCCGATCCGAGCGCGACATCCTGTGGGTTAACGAACCAGCGCCAATTGACGGCTACATCTCGCCATCAGACGCGCCCGGCTTCGGCGTAACACTGAACGAGGCGCTGCTGTAGAAGAGCATTGCGCTATTCTGTTCACACTCGCCAATTCGGGTCAAGCGGACTTCATAACCTCGCGCATCACGCTCGTCGCATATGCCCCCTTGGGCAGCGTGAACTCGACGATATATCCGTCGTCAGCTGGACTGAGCGTCGCATCGTCCAGGCGGATACGGCTAATGCGTCGTGCGCCGGGTACGCGGCGGAATTGGTCGTATTCAAGTGCGAATTGCGCCAATAATTGTAATTCCATCTCGCCGGCAGCGCCTTCGCTTATGCGCACTTTGCGCCCGAATAGCGGCAATGCCGCGCTGATTTCCAAACGCTTGGCGCGTTCTGATTCGATAGTCGGATCATCTACAACGAACATGCCGCCGCTGTCGTGGCGCTGCGCCCGGTCGCCCAGCACTACCGCATCGAACAGCCCGCTTTCAATGCGCCGCTTGAGCAGCAGGTTGAACAGGTGAGATTGCAATGCGGACTGGTAGAAGCGCCTCATCCTGCGGTCAACTCGAATCCGTTCGCCTTTAATTAGACGCAGACCATCGGCGATGTTCGTGTTGAATGTGCCGAATCTCTGCGGCCCGAAGTAGTTGGGCACGCCGACTTGCCGCAGATGTTCAAGCGTAGGCTCGGCAATGTCGCGCCAATCGTCGCAGGGATTACGGACGCGGACGGTGAAGCGGTTGCCGCGCAGGTGTCCTACTCCGAGCTTGTTGCGGTGCAGTGATGTTTCCAGAACAGTCAAGCCGTCCACATCGTCGAGTATTGCAAATACGGCGGCGTGTTCGGACGGCACGCTTATCCACTGCCGCGCGACCGCGTACTTGTCCTTCTGCCCTGCGAATCCCGCCGTGCCGCGTGGAACGCCATTCGCCGCGAGCGCGGACAGGACGTCCATCGTGGTCAGACCGCGTTTTTCGATACGGGCGTATGCGTGCGCGCCGCTGCCGCTTGGCAAGTAGCTGGCGATTTCTTCAACGATGAAGTCGTCCATGTTCGCGCGGAGAGTGCCGCCTGTTCCCGCAAAGTTCGCACTCGCCGCCGGCAGGTCGTCCCACGAGAATCGGAGCAATCCTCCGTTCACATTGGCATTTGCGACAATCTCTGCGTCAGGCTGTGCGTCGTCGCCGGTCGCCGGGAATGATTCGAGCGACGCAGCGATCATTAGGCGGTCACCCTGTAAATCCAGACCTGAAACTGCACATCCGGTTCGCCCTTTGGCAAGCCGTAAAATGCGTCCGTGGCTTCGACGAGTTCCCACTTTCCGTCAGATACGAGCTGCTCTTGCTTGACGCGAAAGCCGTTCTCTTCGTAGATGTCGGGCCGCAGCGTAAAGGCAACACAGCCGCCCAGCTTGGTAACGCGCACCAATTCGTCAAGCGAGCTTGCCGGAGCATGTCCGACCGTCAGCACGCCAACGCCGATAGTTGCGTCGAATGTGTCCGTTTCGAAGCCGAGCGTCTCGCCCATGACCATCCGGTGCAGCGCGCCGTACACACCCTTAGCGGATGCCTGTTCCAGCATCCCGTTCGACATGTCCATCGCCTCGATGTCCGTATATCCAAGCCTGTTCAGCTCCACGCCTACAAGTCCGGTGCCTGCGCCGGCGTCCAGCACTTTGCAGTCTTTCGGTACGAAACGCTCGAATATCTCCGCCGCCATTCGTGGCATCACATAGCCGAAGTCGTCCGTCAGATCAACGTCGTATTCCTTCGCCCATTCGTCGTATCGCTCTTGAAGCTGCTGATTGTTCTCGGATGCATAGACCCATTGCACCTTGTTTTCGCTGTACACGAATTTTGACCGCCTTTCGCATTGTGTTGTCTCTTGTTAAGCAATTAACTTCTTGCCAAGTACTTACCAAGTAATAGTAACATGTATGCTGGATAGAGCGTTGTGAGATGGGTGTAAGATGACTTTGGACAAAGGATTCACCACCATTCTACCTAGCCTTCGCATCTACCTAACCTTCTCAAGTCACGGGGAAAGGAACATTCGGTGGCTTGTGGTCGCCGGTATTATGTGGAATCTTCTTGTACTCTCATCTCAATTCCGGGCTGGCAAGATAGACAATCGAGACTGCGGTTGTTTATACTCACGCGGTTAAGTAACACTTGGCTTGGTCGTTGCATCACATTGGGAGGAACAGACTTTGGATAACGCAAATGTAGCATGGATACTGGTGTCTTCGGCACTGGTGTTGTTCATGACGCCGGGGCTTGCCTTGTTCTACGCGGGGTTGGCGCGTAGCAAGAACGCATCCGCCACAATTATGCATAGCCTTATGAGCATGGGAATTGTCGGCGTTGTTTGGGTTCTGTGGGGATATAGCATCGCATTTGGGCCTTCGATTGGCGGACTTTTCGGCGACTTCAGCCTGTTCGGGTTGAATGGCGTGAGCGCCGAACCCGGCGCGGACGGCAGCATACCGGAAATGCTGTTTATGATGTTCCAAGGCATGTTCGCCATCATCGCGCCGGCGATATTGACCGGCGCGTTCGCGGAACGCATGAAGTTCAGCGCCTATGTGCTGTTCATGATACTTTGGGTTACGCTAGTCTATGCGCCCGTCGCGCACTGGGTCTGGGCTGAAGGTGGATGGATACTGAGCCTGGGCGCGCTGGACTTCGCGGGCGGTAACGTAGTGCACATCACTTCCGGTGTTGGTGCACTTGCGGCGGCGCTCATCGTGGGTAAGCGGCTCGGCTTCGGTGTGGAGCCGATGGAATCGCATAGCGTGCCGATGGTCGTGCTTGGCACGGGCATGCTCTGGTTCGGCTGGTTTGGCTTTAACGCAGGCTCAGCGCTCGCGGCAGATGGCACTGCGGTCAACGCATTCGTCGTAACAAACACGGCAGCAGCGGCGGGCGCAATCGGCTGGGCAGGCTTCTCTTGGATAAAAGACGGCAAGGCATCCGTCATTGGCGCGGCATCCGGCGCGGTCGCAGGGCTTGTGGCAATAACACCGGCGGCCGGATTCGTCGGACCTATGCCCGCAATCGTCATCGGCGTCGTAGGCGGCGTGCTTTGCGCGATCGCGGCGCGCTTCCTCATCAACCTGAAACTTGACGACGCACTGTCCGTCTGGGGCGTGCACGGCATCGGCGGCACTTGGGGCGGCATCGCGACCGGACTATTCGTGGGAATCGGCTTTGGCGCATTGGAGGAAGGGGTATCCCGCTTCTCGCAGATTGGCATTCAGCTTATATCCATCGTCGCCACCTGGGGCTGGGCATTCGCAGTAACCGCGATAATCCTGCTGGCGCTAAAGTACACCATAGGCTTGCGCGTCTCTGAAAACAGCGAGGCTATAGGCTTGGACTTGGCGGAACACGAAGAGCCTGCATACAGGTTCTAGCGTTCGTCGCATTTTCTTTGTCCCTTCCTTCTTGTGAGGGAAGGGATACACATAACTATATCCGGCAAGAAAATGGTCAATCATACGCTGAATCGTATGACCAATCGCACAAGCAACAGCGCGGACATCAGCGCGGGGAGGTGAAGCGTGAAGAAGGTAGAAGCAATTATAAGGCCCGAAAAACTCACCGCCGTGAAGGACTCGCTGGGCGAAGCGGGCTACTATGGGCTGAATGCCACGCAGGTTACAGGACGCGGCGGGCAGCGCGGCATCGTGCACACCGGGCGCGCGGGGCAGCCGATCGTCGTGGATATGCTGCCTAAGGTCAAGTTGGAACTGGTGGTGAATGATTCCGATGTCGATCAGGTGGTAAACATCATCGTCGAGTCCGCGCGCACCGGCGAGATTGGCGATGGCAAGATTTTCATACAGCCCATCGAAGACACCATCAGAGTGCGCACAGGCGAACGCGGTGTTGACGCGGTTTAATCATGTCTCTGCGTGAGCCTATTTGAACCTGCATCTGCGTTTTGGCTGGGCATACATATTACAGACACGCCATCCTGCCCTTCCCTCGTCAACGGGGAAGGGAGATAAGGACGATTCATTATGAAAATCACCGATGTGGAATGCCTGATACTCGACCGCAGTTTCCCTTTCGTGCGCGTCTATACGGACGAGGGCATCGTGGGTATAGGCGAGTGCTTTCGCCGGCAGCCCAGCGTTATCAAGGCGCTGGTAGAAGACTTACTCAAGCCTGCGCTCGTCGGCAAAGACCCCACCGAGACTGCGGTATGCTTCGACGATATGGAGCGCGCGGCAAATGGCCATGAGCTTGGCGGCGCGGTATGGTGCGCCATATCGGGCTTGGACATCGCGCTCTGGGACATCAAGGGCAAGGCGCTCGGACAGCCCATAGCCAACCTGCTCGGCGGCATGAAGCGCGACAAGATTCGCATGTACGCAAGTTCCATGCGCCGCGACATGACCCCGCTCGAAGAAGGACGCAGGGCGGCGTCATTCGTGGAGCAGGGCTACTCGGGATACAAGCTGCACAGCGCTATACCCGGCGCGATAGACGACGCGCGCGACTATACCATCGCCACAGTCAGCGAAGTGCGGGCGGCTGTCGGCGATGGGATAGACATACTCGTCGATGTGAATGGCGCGTACTCCGTGCACCACGCAATGGAAATCGGCAAGGCGCTGGAATCTCTGGGCGTGTTCCACTTTGAGGAGCCTCGCCCGCACTACGACTTAGAAGGCTTAGCCACCATAGCGGATGCGCTCGACATACCCATCGCGTCGGGCGAGATGATATACACACAGTACGAATATCGCGACCTGATACTACGAGGCAAGGTGGACATCATACAGCCGGACATCGTGAAGGCGCCCGGTTTCACCGAGTTCCAGCGTATCGCCGCATTGTGCAAGGCGTTCGGCAAGCCCATCACCGTGCACAACACGCAGCCTATCATCAGCACCGTGGCACACCTACACTTCTGCGCCGCATACGCCGATATCGTCCCATACTCACAGGAATATAACATCGAGCCAATCTCCATCCGCGACGAGATCCCCGTGCTGAAAGAACCGCTGGAAGTCGTTGACGGCTTTCTAGCCGTGCCAACGGGGCCCGGACTCGGCGTCGAACTAGACGAGGATGCGGTGAAGCAGCTTGCGGCGCGGTAGGCGCGTATAACGACGAAGAGTTTCGGTTACCATCGCTTTCCCTCATCCTGCCTCCACATTAGTGAGAAGTGGCTTTGGGACGGCATTCGCAACAGACACCTGCTACAATTGCTGGCAAAGGCGTACACTGGCGCGGGAGAGGCGCAATGGCACTACCGACAATCGACAGCATAATTCCATATAGGCTGCAAATGGAGGATGGCGAGAAGATGGGGGCGCTGGACGACCCCGGCCCCTTGCCCGAAGGCATGCATCAAAATCCCACTCTCTTATACGCTGCCTTAGCGCTCATCTACCGCCTGCGCGAGTTGCCCGGCGTGTTTGTGGACTTCAACACATTCGTGTACTACGACCGCACAGACAGAAATCGCCGCGTATCGCCGGACCTGTATGTGGCGCTCGGCGTGGACGCGGACGCTATCCGAGAGCGGCACGGATACCTGATTTGGGAAGTGGGCAAGCCGCCCGATTTCGTGCTGGAAATCGCGTCCGAGGGCACCGCGAACTACGACGGCGCTGGCAAGCGCGACCTGTACGCGAACATCGGCATCAGCGAATACTGGCGCTACGACTCGACCGGCGGCGACTTCTATGGCTTTCCGCTGCTCGGCGAGAGGCTAGTGGACGGCGAATACCAACCGTTCGAGGTGCATACGAACGAAGATGGCGACATCCGGTCATACAGCCCGATGCTGGACATAGACATCTATTGGGGCGACGACCGGCTGGATGTGTATGATCCCGACGCTCGCAAAATTATACCCGGCGGCTATGAAGCGTTGGAATCACACGACAGCCTTGAAGAGACAATCGCCACGCTGGAAGATGCGCGCGCCCAACTCCGTGCCGAGCTCGAGGCGCGCGAATACGAACGCACTGAATATAATGCCGTGCAAATGGCTCGTGAGAACGAACGCACCGAATATCGTGCCGTGCGCATGGCGCACGAGGCTGAAATCGCACGTCTGCGGGAAGAGCTGCGGCGTAGGGATTCTGAATAAAACTTAGAATGGCGCGGCAAGTAGCGGGGAGCGCACCATTGCCCTCCATCCCAACGACGATTAGGCATGGCTAACCGTCCGCCTGCATATTGAAGTGTGCCGACGGTTACAGCGGCGGCGTGCCGTAGGTGGTGCGGAAGTTGGTGGCTTGTTCATAAGCGTAGGCTACTCGCAGAAGGGTTTCTTCGCTTAGGGCGGGCCCCATTATTTGCATGCCTACGGGCAGTCCGTCAGACATTCCTGCCGGCACGGATATGCCCGGTATGCCGGCGATGTTCGCGGGTATCGTCAGGATGTCGTTTAGGTACATTTGCAGTGGGTCTGCGGTTTTCTCACCAAGATTGAATGCCACTGTTGGCGATGTCGGCATTACCACCGCGTCGTACTGCGAGAAAGCTTGCTCGAACTCACGGCGTATCAGCGTTCTTACGCGCTGCGCCTGCAAGTAATATGCATCGTAATACCCCGCCGACAACGCGTATGTGCCCAGCATTATGCGCCGCTTGACTTCGGGGCCGAAGCCATATTGCCGCGTCTTTTCCAGCGCGTCCCATACGCCGTCCGCGTCTTGCACGGAAAAGCCGTACTTCACGCCGTCATAGCGCGCCAGATTGGCGGATGCCTCGCTTGGCGCGATGATGTAGTACACCGCCAGCGCGTATGGCGTGCTTGGCAGCGATGTTTCTTCCACATCAGCGCCTAGCGAACGCAGCACATCTATAGCCTCTCTCACTGCGTTCTCCACGCCGGCGTCCAGCCCGTCCACGAAGTATTCGACCGGGATGCCAATCCGCAGGCCGCGCAAGTCTTCGCCAAGCGCCTGCGTGTAGTCCGGCACATCCAAACTCAGAGATGTCGAGTCGTTGGGGTCGTTGCCAGCGATTGCGCTTAGCGTGATGGCGCAGTCTCGCACATCTTTTGTCAGTGGGCCTATCTGGTCGAGCGAACTGGCGAATGCGACGAGTCCGAATCTGCTGACAAGCCCGTATGTCGGCTTCATTCCCACCACGCCGCACAGCGATGCCGGCTGCCGTATGCTGCCGCCGGTGTCCGAGCCGAGCGCGAATAGGCATTCGTCCGCCGCGACCGCAGCAGCAGGTCCGCCGCTGCTCCCGCCAGGTACGCGGTCGAGCGACCACGGGTTGTGCGTGGGGTGAAAGGCGGAGTTCTCATTCGACGAACCCATTGCGAATTCATCGAGATTACCCTTGCCGACTAGAACTGCGCCCTGTGCGTACAGCCTTTCCGTAACGGTCGCGTCGTATGGCGGCACGAAGTGTTCGAGCATGCGCGACGAGCAAGTGGTGCGAATGCCCTTGGTAACCATGTTGTCCTTGAGCAGCATCGGCACGCCGGTTAGCGGCATGGCATCGCCGGCAGAGATTCGCGCGTCCGCACGCTCTGCCTGCTCCATCGCGGTGTCTTCGGTAACAGTAACGAACGCCCTCACGCTGTCTTCCACCTGCGAGATGCGCCCAAGCACGGCAGAAGTAAGCTCTACCGATGTAATGTCGCCGCCGTCCAGCAGCCTTCTCGCTTCATGCGCCGTAAGCCCGGCAAGCCCGCTATCGCTCATACATCCCCAATCATATCCGGCATAAATCTGTCCGCAGTGTCCGCGTGTGTCTTTTCCGCCCTACTCCAATACCGCCTTCACACGCACCAGATCGCCTTCACGGTTGGGCGCATTGGCGAGTGTGTCTTCGCGTGCGAACGACGGTCGCGCCGCGTCCTCGCGCATCACGGACAGCAAGTCAACGGAATGTCCGGTAGGCTCCAAATCGCCCGTATCCACGCCGCTCAGGGCCTCGAACTGTTCGAGAATGTCGGATAGATGGTCGCGCATTAGCTCAACCTCATCATCGGTCATGCCCACGCGCGCCAGCAGTGCAATATGCCTCACTTCGTCCGTTGTGAGCCGTGTACCCTCCGCCATAAGCCTAAAACCTCGTCATTCGCACGGGTGATTATCATTGTCTCGCCGAACGCTGCTTGAAAGTGTAACAAAGCCGACAGCGCGCCTTCAACCAAAATCATAGTAAGACGATTTCACAATTTCCGACGATCGCTCTCTTCGTCATTCCCGCGCAGGAACGTCACCCCGTACTTGATACGGGGCGGGAATCCAGAAATTGGCTTTTTCGGCATCAAAGTGCGCTTTCATCGACCGTCTTCCGGTTTCCTGCTTTCGCAGGAAAGACGAGGGGAAGTTACGCATGATATGTGAAATCGCCTTATAATGAGCGGGACACACGAAACAACAATACCCTACTATCGCACACGTCGATGTCGTCCACCGCTATAATACCCCCGTCTCCTTTAACCGCGCTATCAGATACTCCTGCGGCCGGTCGCCCTTCGTCCGGTTGCAATGCGTGCACAACAGTTGCAAATTATCGATATGGTCAGTCCCGCCCCGCGAGCGCGGAATGACATGGTCAACCTCGAACATGCGGAACGGAAACTCCGTCTTGCAGCCGTTGCACCGCCCTTCTTGCTGACCGAACAACACATGCCGGTTCTGCCGGTAAGGTATCGGCGCGTCCACATCCGTCCGTCTCGGAATATCCGTCCGCGCCGTAACCAGCCGGTCGTGAAACAAGCCGCCCATCGCAGCCCGCAGCCGCACATTCACCAGTTCGATAGCCTTCGGCGACAAGTCAATCCCGACCCACTTGCGCCCCAGGTTCTCCGCCGCAACGCAAGCGGTAGCGCAGCCGCAGAACGGGTCCAGAACCATATCCCCTTCATTCGACGACGCCTTGATGATGCGTTCCAACAAAGCGAGAGGCTTCTGTGTCGGATATCCGTTGTACTCTTTGGAATTCCCTTGCAAAGGGCGAATATCCGTCCATATATCCCCGACAGGTATGCCTTTCTGCTCATCCAAGTACCTCTTGAAACGTGGAACGGCACCCGGTTGTGTCTGAACTACCTGCCCATCTTCATACGCCTTCTGCATTCGTTCCTTTGTCCAACGCCACACTCGTGTAACGCCTAAGAATTCGTATGTTAGGTTCGGACGGTCTTTATTTGGGGAATTATAACTCAAACTTGACAACCCAGACTCTATATGTTAGACTCTTTGTATAAAGTGAAGCGAAAGGAGTGTAACATGGCAGGCAAGGATTATCGTGCAGGTATTAGTCTCATTAAACTATTTGATATGTTTCCAGATGAACAGTCAGCTCGCAAGTGGTTTGAAGCCGCAAGGTGGCCTAATGGCAGAGCATGTGCCAAGTGCGGAAGTGTTAGAACAAGAGAAGTTAAGAACGAAAAGCCCATGCCTTACTGGTGTTCGGATTGCAGATCTTACTTCTCGGTGAAGACAGGCACGGTTATGCAGTCAAGCAAGCTCCCGCTCCGTAAGTGGGTTATTGCCATTTACTTGATAACCACCAACCTTAAGGGTATCAGTTCCATGAAACTCCACCGCGACCTCAATATAGCACAAAAGAACGCATGGCACATGCTTCACCGAATACGCGAGGCTATGGATAATGACGATCCTATGTTTTCCGGACCTGTTGAAGCAGACGAAACCTATATTGGGGGCAAGGAAAGCAATAAACATGCCAGCAAGAAACTCAACGCCGGCAGAGGATCAGTAGGCAAGACTGCTGTTATAGGAGTTAAAGACAGGGATACTAACCAAGTGGACGCCGAGGTAGTGGAAAGGGCGAATAAAGAAACAGTACAAGGCTTCGTGGAGGAAAGAACCGAAGGAAACTCAATACTTTACACAGACGAAGCAATAATATATCGTGGAATAAATCGTAAGCACGAAGCAGTTAAGCATAGTGTATCCGAGTATGTACGCGGACAAGCTCATACGAATGGGATGGAGTCGTGATGATCAATGCTCAAGAGAGGGTATATTTGTATTTATCATTTGATGTCCAAGAAGCATCTTCACCGCTATGTTGCTGAGTTCGAGGGAAGGCATAA
>VXRI01000126.1:0-208 GCA_009838595.1 Chloroflexota bacterium
GCACATCACCGTGTAGCCGTGGGTGGGTGTATCGTCGTCCGTCCAGGCAATGGTGATGGTGGTATCCGTTACCTTCACCACCCGCACCGGATGTGCGTCCTGCCGGTCTCCGACCGGCGGTACCGTCTCCGGCGCGGAAACGGCCCCGGCGGTGGCCTGAGGAGAAGCCACCAGGAAGGCGAATACGGAAAGCATGGCGACCAGCCCC
>VXRI01000126.1:218-11951 GCA_009838595.1 Chloroflexota bacterium
TTCGTCGGCAGCGGCCGTTGGTTATAAGACACAGGACCAGCCCCACGAGGGCGGGCAGCAAAAACGCCGGCTTGCGCATGGTTATCTCCTTACCATTTGGGTTATCGCCGGCGCGGAGGGGCCGGCGAACTGTCGACGTCATCTTGTCACCAGAAATTGTAGCACATTGACGGCCAGCATTGGCTGCCTTACTGGTGCGGATTAGGGAAATTCGCCGGAATCGCGGAACCGGTATTGGGCAGGGTCAATCTGGTGAGAAGGCTTCCGCGCTGATACTGCCGGCGAGAGACGTCGTTTGGGGAACACGCAGCATGGGGCAGGACAGGCAGAGTCATGACAGCGCTTACCCGTCCACCTTGGGGAACACGTCTTGCACCAGGGCTTCCATGGTGTCCAGCAGCCGTTGCAGGTTGCCGCAGTCGTGGCAGTTAATCTGGAATTCGTCCAGGCCGGATTCCTGCCGGTAGCGGTTGATGTCCGACGCCATCTGCTCGACGGATCTGTAGCCCGTTGCCGGTCGCTGTCGGCAACGGAATGACCCGATATGCTGCTGATGTTCACCCGAAAGCTCGTCCGCACTCGATCTCGGCCGACACTTCGTTGAGGTACTGCCAGTTGCTGACAGGGTGGGCACTGGCGTGTTGGCCTCCTACCTCTCCCAGATCGAAAGGGGAGTGAGTCAGCACGGCACCAACGTGGTTCACAAGCTGGCCGACCTGTACAACGGGGACTCCCAGCAGGTGCTCCGACGGGCCGGCCACGGGCCGCACCGACCCCTACGGCGACGAGGCCATGGACGTGGAGCGGGCCTACCAGTTTTGTGCTGGGCCGCCCCTGCCTTCCGGATGGGCACCCGTCCTGACGGTCCGCTCACCATCAACGCCAAGCGGTTCATCGTGGAGATGTACGAGAAGTTCACTGGCAAGAGGCTTCTGGAATGATGCAGAACACCCTGGCGGCTTCTGCCGCGCCCTGCTGGACGATGACAACCCTGGCAAACCCCATGACCCGGAGGGATTGGCCGCGCGTTTCGTGGACTATTTTGGGCTGTCGGTCCGCCCCTCCCTGGAAGAGTTGAACGACCTTGCTGAGCAAGCCGGGTTCGGGACCGTGCGGGAGGGACAGATGGATGGGCTGAAAGGCGCCCACGTCGGCCATCCCGGATGCGAGTACCATATCTACCACCGGGATGACCTGTGGGAAGCCGCCAAGGCCCAGACCATACTCCATGAGCTGTACGAGATCACCCTGGATCGGTTGGCTGAAATCCACTCGCACGGAGTGCCCGTCCCCTCCGGACCTGACCCCGTGATCTGCCGGCAGGCAGAACGCTTTGCGGCGGCGGTATTGATGCAGCCGGACATCTTTCTTTCCTACGCCCAGGCCAGCGGGCTGGACCTGGTGCCCCTCCAAGACGCCTTCGGCTGCGCCTACTCCTCGGTAGCCCTGCGCCTGGCCGAAGTGGTGGCCCGTCCCTGTTAGTAGTCCTGTACGAGGGCGAGGAGCGAGGCGACCCGGCAGGCTGGACCAAGCCTGCCATGCTGAGGTCCCGGGTAGTGCGGAGGACGGCGGGTTTCGAGGCGCGCCGTTCTGGCTGATGAACGGACAGAGGGGAGGAATGCCCCGCAAGCGCGAGTCCCTACCCGCCGACTCCCTGGCGGAGCAAGTAGCCCATAGTGGTAGATCGGAGTACGCCGAGGCGGATGGGCTGCCGTCATTGCCAAGCCCATCCTGTGGCGGGGCTGGCTGACAAAGGCGATCGTCGTTGCCGTGCCTTGGGAGCGCCGCAGGATCCTGGAACCGCAGTTGAGCCGGCGGCAGTATCAGCCTTATCCCGGGTTCGACACCAGCTCGGCGACTGCCGCGCCTTGACGGGCTGTGTCGGATGTCCAATAATCAAATGTAAGACACATCATTACATCACGCGGCAAAAAGAGAGACGCCGCCACGTAGAAAGACCATCACAATTTCCCTGCCCTCGGAGATGTATGAAGAGGTGCAGTGGATAAAGGACGAGGAGAGCCGGGACATGAGCGATCTGGTGCGCGAGGCCCCTGCGCTGGTGCATGGAAGATAGAGAGTTGCGCCGTGAGGCCCGCTTGGAACGGCTGCGCGTTCCCGCCAAGCCAATCAGTCAGCTGATGATGGAGGACGGAACGATGAGTAAGCAGAACGAGCTGACCCCGGCTGCCCTTTATGCCCGCGTTTCCAGCGACCGCCAGGACGTGGACATCTCCGTGCCGCCCAACTCCGCGCCCTGCGCGACTACGCTGACAAGAACGGCTACCTGGTGGTCTGAGAGTACGTCGACGAGGCCGAGAGCGGCAGGATTGCCGACCGCCTCAGTTCAGGAAGATGCTGGACGAGGCGTCCAGGCCCGAAGCGCCCTTCCGGGAGATTTTGGTCTGGAAGTTTTCACGGTTCACCCGCAAGCGGGAACGCGCCGTGGCCTTCAAGTCCATGCTCCGCAGAAAGGGCATCCGCGTCGTCTCCATCACCGAGCACGTCGACGACACCTCCACTGGCAAGTTGATGGATGCCATCATCAAGTCCGTGGACGAATTATATAGCGAGAATCTTGCCCAGGAAGTGACGTGGGGGATGCTCGATGCCGCCTCCCGCGGCTTCTGGATGACTACCAACGCCCCCTACGGCTATCGGCGGGTTTACGTCCAGGATGGCGTCAAGAAGCGCCCGCCTGGAACTCAACCTGCCCGCCGACGCCGTAGTCCGCCGCATCTTTAACCTCACATCCAGGGGCAAAGCCTCTCTGGACGTCCTCAAGACCCTCAACGCCGAGGGCATACCCTCGCCCAGAGGCAAGCAGTGGCGCAAGACCACCGTTCACAAGGTACTCGCCAACGAAGCCTATACCGGCACTTTGGTCTGGGGCCAGAAGGACAAAGACCGCCATGAGTCGGTGCGGGTGGAGAACGCCTTCCCTGCCATCCTGTCCCAGGAAGAGTTCGACCGAACCAGGAGGATTGATGGAAGCCCGCGCTCTGGTGGTCGCGCATCCTCGCCGCGCCGCCAGCCCTTACCTGCTCAGTGGTCTGGCCCGGTGCGAACCATGCAACAAGGCCCTCACCGCCGCCGAAGCCAAGAGCGGCAGGTACACCTACTACGTCTGCCAGTCTCTGCTCAAGCAGGGCAGCGGAACTTGCGACACCCCCAGGCTGAATGCCAAGTCCTTCGAGGACATCATCGTCTCCAACATCCGGGACCACATCCTCACCGAGTCCAACATCCGCGACCTGGTGAAACTGCTGGATGAGGAGATGGACGGCTTGGCTCGGGAGCAGCGGCAGAACCTCTGGATACCATCAAGGCTGATCTGGAAGAGGTCCAGCGCAAGCTAGACCGCATCTGGCGCTTCGTGGATATCACCGACCTGGATATGGCAGACGCCTCGGAGCGTATCCTGGAGCACCGTCACCGGCGGGAACAATTGGAAGCCGCCGCCGAGAAGGCCCGGGCCGTGCTGTCCCAGAGGCGGGAATTGCTGGACAGCACCTACGTGATCGCCGCCTTTGCCAGCGAAATGAGCGAGTTCCTCAGGACCAGCGGGTTGACCGAGACCAAGGCCTTCGTCCGTTCCTTCGTCAAGGAGGTGCCGGTGCGGCCCGGCGGAGCGACGATAATCTAAACCATTACCACGCCGGTGGACAGTCCCATAGGGGGTAAGGACGCCGCTGAAACCGCCCTGAACGGCGGAGTTCGCAGTACAGTACCTTATGGTGGGCCCGCAGGGATTCGAACCCTGGACACTCGGATTAAAAGTCCGATGCTCTACCAAGCTGAGCTACAGGCCCACTTCGTCATGCAGCATACACAATTTTAGGCGGGCTGACGGGGCGTTTCAAGGTTAAGTCAGCCAGGAAGAATGCGCATTGAGTCCCTTTCGCCTATGGGATAAGGTTATGACAAGGGCAAGAACCTGCATATCAACCCGCGTCATTGCATTTGCTACGGGCAAAAATGAACCTTCTTACTTCCCGTGGGAAGAAATGTCTAACACAGTCTAACGCTGATGCCTATTGACCAATGATGCTCATTGGCTGCACGAATTCATCACTGATACCCTTTAACTGCCGACGCCGACGCGCTAAACACCTGCTCTGTCGGGAAGACGTGAATTTCGTGAGGCGGCCAGTATCGCACCCAAGCCCTGCCGACGATGTGCTCCAGTGGCACGGTACCCCAATCGCGCGAGTCGTTGCTGTGCCGGCGGTTGTCGCCCATCACGAAGTAGGAATTCGCTGGCACGATGAACTCTTCCATCTCGTCGAAATCATCTAGCTCTGCGTAGTCTTCCTGCAGCCGCGTGCCGTTGATGTACGTGCGCCCGTTGCGAATCTCCACCATGTCGCCCGGTACGCCCATCACACGCTTCACGAAATCTCTAGTCGGGTCTTCCGGAGCGTTGAACACGACCACTTCTCCGCGCTGTGGAGGATGGAATGGGAAAATGTGGCTGCCCGGCGATTCATCGTCCTTGTGCGCGGCGATGTCAACGGTCTCGCCCACGTTCAGATGTCGGTAGATGACCTTGTTGACCAGAAGATACTGCCCCTGCGACAGCGTCGGGTACATGCTCGCGCCTTCGACCTGATAAGTCTGCACGGTGAATTGTATGCCGATGAACAGCAGCAACGACAGGATTATCGTCTCGATTATCTCTCGAATTGCGGCGCGCATCTGTCTCCGTTGTCGGTGTTCACGGTTGTCTTGGGTGATGACTTGCTTTCACGCCCATCCTAGCGTTTACGCGTCAAGCCTTTACCTATAGAGAATGAAGGGAATCGTACGAATCGGGTGAATTACAATGGCGCATGTATTATAGCGTAATAAGGTGGCGGCAAATATAATTCTCTCATGAACATCGGCGATTTGGAGCTTATCAGACGCAGCAAAGAAGGCGACCTCAACGCGTTCAACGAGATTGTCGAACGCTACCATAGGCAGGTTTTCAATACCGCCGCGCGCATTCTAGGCAGCACCGCGCACGCCGATGACGCCACGCAGGAGACTTTCATCTCCGCCTACCGCGCAATAGGCAAGTTTCGCGGCGTGAACCTTGCGCCGTGGCTGCTGCGAATCGCCAAGAATCAGTGCTACGACATGCTCCGCGCAATGCGCCGCCGTCCCGCCGATTCGCTCGAAGGAAACTTGATGAACCCTTCGTTCCAGCCGGTAGAGCGCGGCGGCGGTCCGGAAGAAGCGACACTGCTATCCGAACTCGCGGCGGAAATCCAGCGCGCCATACTCACATTGCCCGAAAGCCAGCGTCTGATTATCACGCTGGTCGATGTGCAAGGCTTTAGCTACGATGCGGCGGCGCAGGTGGCGGGCATATCCAAAGGCACGGTCAAGTCGCGGCTGAGCCGTGCCAGAGCACGTGTCCGCGACCATCTGCGCGGCGCAGGGGAACTTTTGCCGCCCGAATTTCGTCAAACATTATAACGGTGCAATACACGAGCTAATCCATGAGCGCCATAAGCACATTCTTGAAAAACAGACGATGCGCCAAAATCCGGTCGCTGCTATCGGCGTATATCGACGGCGAAACCAGCGCATCGGAATCGCGCCGCGTGCAAGAACATCTGTCAACCTGTGCTGAGTGCGCCGCCAAACTAGAATCGCTGCAAGCCACTACAATTCTGATAGGACGCCTACCTCAACTCGAACCGCCCCGTTCGTACGCGTTGACAGCCGCCGCCTTCGCGGAATCAGCACCGCAGCGCCGGTTCCTATCGTTCGAGACATTCCTGGGAGGGATGGCAACCGCGGGCGCGGCTTCGCTGGTCGTGGTGCTCGTGGTAGGATTGGTGTTCCTTGGGCGTCTGGGCTTTATGGGGGCGGTTAATGAGCCAGCTCCCGCCGCTGCTCCCGCCGCACCTGCCCAATCGATGGCTGCGCCCGCCCTTGCAGCGGACATGCCACAAGTTGCACTCGCTCCTACGACTGCTCCGGCGGCAGAGCGTGCACCGTATAGCGTGTCACATACGGGGACAGAGCAGGGAAGCGAAGAGGGCGCAATAGAACACGCCTCCATTGACGACGCGAACGTCGAGGCAATCGCAGAAACGCATATTGCGGCGCAGGCGAAATCGGTTGAAGCCCAGGCAACTGAGCAATCTGCGCCAAGTGAGGCTACGACTCCGGTGTGGGCGCTAGTGGCGATTGTCGGCGCGGCACTCGCGGCTGCTGCGGTGACTGCCGTCGGACTGATGCGAAGGCGGGCGACAAACAACATCGATGAACGGAATGAGCAGGATGGGAACAATTAGCGTCTTTCTATCGTTATATGATATGAATGGTAAACGGATGCTCAAAATTGAAAGGAAAGAAATAGGAGGAATGCGATGAGCCGGACAAGAAAAACGGCGGCAATTCTGATAGCGGTAGCGGCTGTAATCGCCACATTCGCAGTGGTGGCAATGGACAGAAGTCAGGTGGCGGTAGCAGTGGCGGGGCTGTCCGACTCGGGGCTTAATCCAGTGTTGCCGGATACGCCCGCGGCTTATGGCATCGACGGCACAGGCATCTGGGTATCCGGATCAGGCACTATCTCAGTCGAGCCGGACCTCGCTTTACTGGATGTTGGAGTGGAGACTAGAGCGGCTAATGTATCGGACGCCAACAGTCAGGCGTCAATGGCGATGGATGCCGTAATCAAGGCGCTGAAGGCGCGGGGCGTGAATGACAAGGATATACAGACGGGGCGCTTCAGCATATATCCGCGCTACGATTATGTGGAAGAGGAAGTGGATGGTGTTCGTAGCAGCCGAGAGGTTCTAGTCGGCTACCGCGTCAGAAATAACGCTACGGTGAAACTGCGTGATTTGGATGCCGTTGGCGAGGTCATAGACGATGTGGTAACGGCAGGCGGCGACAATGTTCGCATAAGCAACATCAGCTTCACGCTAGAAGACCCGAAGCCCAAGATGTCGGAACTGCGTGAGATGGCGGTTGCCGACGCTCAGGCTAAAGCTGAACACCTCGCCGAACTGTCGGATGTTTCGGTCGGACGGCTGATTTACATCAGCGAAGGCGCGGCATCGCCAAGCGTGAGAGGATTTGCAGAGCGTGGCTACGACTTCGCATTCCCAGCGTCTGCCGCTCTTGCCGCGCCGCCTGTCAGTGGAGGCGAAGTTACGCTCTCGCTCAGTGTGCAGGCGGGGTTTGCAATCTACTAGGCGTCAGGCACCAAGCGTCAGAGACATTATGAACTTACAGTGATATTGAAAAATGCAAATCTTCGTACCGTCTGGTCTCCCGCCTGTGGGAGAATGACGACATGAAAGTCACTGCAAGGTAATAACACCGCGTTAGAAAGAAATGGCGGGCGTTTCAGTATATGGAATGCCCGCTTTTGCTTGAATTCTGCATTTATTGGCGTAACGGAGGCGTATGCGCCTATATCTCCAAGTCGCAAGTTGCTAGAATGTATGCCCATATTCTGATGAGGACCTGAGGACAGACACAATATACGCCGTGTGATTGGGAGTTCGGAATGACCGTTCTTAGTGACAACACGATAAAAACGCTCATGGCAGAGGGCGAGATTGTGGTGGCCCCCCTGGGCGAAGGCTGCATTCAGCCCGCCAGCGTGGATGTGCATCTTGACGGGCAGATTCTCGTCTTTCGCAATTCGCGCCGCCCGTACATCGATGTGCGCGAAGATATGAGCGACTTGACCGAGATGGAAGAGATTCGCGAGCAGCCGTTTATGCTGCATCCGGGCGAGTTCGTGCTGGGCAGCACGCTTGAAATGATCGAGCTACCCGATGACCTTGTGGCGCGGCTCGAAGGAAAAAGCTCTCTCGGGCGCATCGGCTTGCTCATCCACTCCACCGCCGGCTATGTCGATCCCGGCTGGAAGGGGCACCTGACGCTTGAACTGAGCAATGTGGCGAACCTGCCTATCACACTGTACTACGGCATGAAGATTGGCCAGCTCTCGTTCCTGCGCCTGTCCACGCCGGCGGACAGCCCATACGGGTCGCCGGGGCTGGGCAGCAAGTATCAAGGACAGAGCATTCCGACCGCCAGCCGTGCGTACAAGGATTTCAAGAACGGTAATGGATAGCGTGCGTATGCGGCACATTGAGCGCGCCCTAGATATCGCTTGGGCGGCGCTCGGCACCACCAGCCCAAATCCTACCGTGGGCTGCGTCATCGCGCGCGGCGATGATGTTATCAGCGAAGGTTGGACGCAGCCGCCCGGACAAGACCACGCGGAGGCGATGGCGCTGCGACTCGCGGGCGATAAGGCACGCGGCGCTACTTTGTATGTAACGCTAGAGCCTTGCAACCACTACGGCCGAACGCCACCATGCGCCGAATCTATAGTCGCGGCGGGCATCCGCGAAGTGCATATTGCGGTGAAAGACCCGAACCCGAATGTCGCAGGTGGTGGTGCGGCGCGTCTGCGCGAAGCCGGTATCACCGTGCATACCGGCGAATTCCCTGCGCATATCACTTCTGACGCGCACCGGCTCATCGAAGCGTTCGTCAAGCACAGTAAGACGCGCATGCCATTCGTTATAGCCAAGTACGCTATGAGTCTGGACGGCAAAATTGCGGCGCGCACCGGCGATTCCAAATGGATTAGCGGCGAGCAATCGCGCGGCTACGCGCATCTGCTCCGCAAGCGGTCAGACGCCATCATGGTCGGCATCAACACCGTTCTCGCGGACAATCCGCAGCTCACCGCGCGCGATTCGGACGGCAACGCGCTCGAAGATCAGCCGCTGCGCGTAGTCCTGGACAGCCATGCCCGGATGCCCCACAATGCCGCGATGCTGCGCGCGCCCGGCGATACTCTCGTAGTAGTCGCGGATGCCGACGATGACGACCTGCCCGCTTGGGACGGCGCGGAAACCATTAGCGTTCCGCGCGGCGCAAACGGCGGCGTGGATGCGCGCGCGCTGCTTGCCATGCTGGGCAAGCGCGACATCACCGGCGTGCTGGTTGAAGGCGGCGGCGCGGTGATAGGCTCGCTTTTCGACCTGCGCCTTGTGGATAAGGTTGTCGCATTCGTTGCGCCCGTTATAATAGGCGGACGCGGCGCGATTTCGCCGGTCGCCGGCGCGGGCATAGACGATATGGCAGATGCGATGCGCCTGCGCGACGTGCAAATGCTACGATTTGGCGAGGATATTGCGATCATAGGTTATACTGGCGCATACGAAAGTGGGAGATGGGAGTGAATCGAATTATGAGCGCTTACATTAGACATTGATAGCAATTGATGCCAATTCACAGCGAGCGAATGGCAAAAATCACAGGAGAAACGGCGATGTTCACAGGGATAGTGGAAGAAATCGGCAAGGTCAAAGCTGCTGACGAAGGCAGGTTGGTTATCGGCGCGTCCGAAGTGCTGAGTGATGTTAAAATCGGCGACAGCATCTCTGTTAACGGCGCGTGCCTCACGGTAACGACCCACGACGCCGAAGAATCTACATTCAGCGTCGATGTGGTGCCGGAGACGATGCGCCGTACAAATCTTGGCGAACTCAAAGCCGGCTCATCCGTCAATCTCGAACGATCCGTGCCTGCATACGGTCGCTTCGGCGGGCACATGGTTCAAGGGCATGTGGACGGCACAGCCATAATACGCTCCATAGAGAGCGAAGGCGACGCCCTGATGGTCATCTTCGACGCGCCAACCCATGTGATGCGCTATGTTGTGGAAAAAGGCTTCATCGCTGTGGACGGAGCGAGCCTTACCATTGTAAACTGTGATAACTTTTCATTCAGTATTACCATAATCCCGCACACGCGCGACAATACGGTGTTCGGTAGCAAAGGCGCGGGCGATAGCGTGAATATCGAAGTGGACATAATGGCAAAGTATGTCGAGCGCCTCGCGCTTGCAATCCGCCAACCTATGGATACGGCAGAAGAGTTCTAACAGGACGATACAGGAGGCTGAAAATGCCGCTGTCCAGCATTGACGACGCAATCAAGGACATCAAGGCGGGCAAGATGGTCATCGTTGTGGACGACGAAGACCGCGAGAACGAAGGCGACCTCGCTATGGCGGCGGAGCTGATTACGCCGGAAGCGGTAAACTTCATGGCGATGGAAGGGCGCGGGCTAATCTGCGTTCCGATAATTCCCCAGCGCCTCGAGCAACTCCGCATCCCTATGATGACTTACAATAACACGGCGCGAATGGGCACGGCGTTCACCGTATCCGTCGATGTGCTAGACGGCGCGACCACCGGCATATCCGCGCACGACCGCGCGGCGACAATAAAGGCGCTGATAGACCCGCGCACGAAGCCGGAAGACCTCGCACAGCCGGGACACATTTTCCCGTTGCGCTATACCGAAGGCGGTGTGCTGAAGCGCACCGGACACACCGAGGCGGTTGTCGATCTAGCGCGGCTGGCTGGCTTGCAGCCTGCGGGTGTTATCTGCGAGGTTGTCGCAGACGACGGTAATATGGCACGAATGCCGGATCTTGAAAAATTCGCCAAGAAGCACGACCTGAAAATCGTAGCGATAGCGGACATCATCGCCTTTCGTCAGGAACACGAGCGGCTAATCGAGCGCGTGTCAGAGGCGCGCGTGCCGACAAAATACGGCGTGTTCACGGCAGTGTCGTACAATAGCCTCGTCGATAGGCACGAGCATGTCGCGCTGGTGAAGGGCAAAATCGACCCGGAAAAGGCGACGCTCGTGCGCGTTCACAGTGAATGTCTGACCGGCGATGTTTTTGGCAGCCTGCGCTGCGACTGCGGCGACCAGCGAAGCCTCGCGTTGCAGGCTATCGGCAAGGAAGAATCCGGCGTGTTCCTGTATATGCGACAGGAAGGGCGCGGCATCGGTATTCACAACAAGCTGAAGGCATACGCGCTGCAAGACGATGAGGGGCTGGATACGGTTGACGCGAACATCAGGCTGGGTTTCCCACCGGACGCGCGTCAGTACGGCGTGGGCGCGCAGATTCTCGTCGACCTCGGAGTGCGCAAGATGCGTCTCCTGACGAACAATCCGAAAAAGCGCGTGGGCATCGCAAGCTTTGGGTTGGAGTTGGTGGAGCAGGTGCCGCTTATCGCGCCCGTGAACGAAGAGAATCGCCGATACATGGATACGAAGATTCAGCGAATGGGGCATATCCTAGACCTAGACTCCGCCCCGACGGATGACTTGGCGGCTGGGGGATAACTAATGAGCGTGGAATTGCAGGGCGGCATGAATGGTGAAGGGTTGCGAGTCGCCATAGTGGTCGCTACATTTAACGACTTCATCACATCGCGGCTGCTAGATGGCGCGCGCGCTGCGTTGTCCCGGCATGGCGTGCGCGACGACGACGTGAGCGTGGCGTATGTGCCAGGTTCGTTCGAGCTGCCCCTGACGGCGAAGAAACTGGTGGAATCCGGCCAATACGACTCGGTGATATGCCTTGGCGCTGTGATACGCGGCGAGACAGACCACTACGAGCATGTGGCGGGCGAAGCGGCAAAGGGCATCGCCAACGCAGGACTCAACAGCGGCATCCCCGTAATTTTCGGCGTGCTAACTACCGACACGCTGGAGCAAGCGATCAACCGCGCAGGCGGCAAGCAAGGCAACAACGGCTACGGCGCCGGCCTAGCCGCCATCGAAATGGCAAACCTATTGCGCGCCTTGGACACGCAGTAGGCATCCTAGTGTGTGTCGTGAAATCACTTTAGCCCAGATGATAATTGCCCTCATCTGGCAGTTCGCCAAGTATGA
>VXRI01000314.1 GCA_009838595.1 Chloroflexota bacterium
ATATGCTTGCTACATTACTCTAATACCTGTTGCTAACTTTGACGACACACCCTAGTCCCGATGCGATTATTCGGGTATTGTTGAGGAATTAGGGGAATCAATTGCTCCATCCGAGTTCCGGGTAGATACGATAACTTACGATAACTTTTCAGTACAGATATTACGCAGCAGTGAAAGGGCGCGTGATGGACATCAGAAAAGCGGTAATACCGGCGGCGGGTTTTGGCACGCGCTTTCTGCCTGTGACGCGCACCGTGCCGAAGGTGATGCTGCCTGTGCTGAATGAGCCTGCCATACAGTTCTCGGTGCGAGAAGCGGCGGTGGCAGGCATAGAACACATCGTGTTCGTCATATCGCGCGGGCAGGAGGCTACGAACGACTATTTCCAACCGACGCCGTCGCTAGAGCTCGCATTGGAAGAACGCGGCAACGCAGACTTGCTGCAAGCCATGCGCGGCATATCTTCGATGGCGCACACTAGCGTAGTGTATCAGGACGAGCAGCTGGGGCTGGGACATGCCGTGCTGATGGCAAAGGACGCAATTGGCGACGAGCCGTTCGCGGTCTTCTTGCCGGACGACATCATATACGCGGACTCGCCTCCCATCGGAGAAATGATGCGTGTGTTCGCAGAGTACGGCAGCAGCGTGATAGCAGTTAAGCAGGTACCGGACGCCGCTATCCCAAGCTTGGGGGTCATCGATCCTGAGCCGCTATCGGAGCGCGTGTATCGCATCAAGGGCATGGTGGAAAAGCCGCGCCTGGAAGATGCGCCATCGAATCTGGCAATCATCGGGCGGTATGTGCTGACGCCGGATGTGTTCGACGCAATCGAAAACGGGCGACCGGGCGCAATCGGCGAGATACAGCTGACGGACGCAATCGAAGCCGTGCGCGCCGAACAGGGCGCATACGCATACCGCATCATCGACGATCATTTCGATGTCGGCACGCCGGCGGGTATGTTGAAGGCGTCGGTGTACGCGGCGCTGCTGCGGGATGATATGGCACGGGAGATGCGGGAATGGTTGGCGGCGGCGCTGGTTGACTGACTTTTACTTTGCTGACATCAAATTGCCTCTGATCATCGATGGTCTGGATGGAACGGGGACAAGACGATAGGAATTACTATTAGTAAGAAGGAGCCTTGATATGGACAAAGCGTTGAACGGCATACGGATTGTTGATATGACGCAGTATGAAGCCGGCACATCTTGCACGCAGATGCTGGCGTGGCTTGGCGCGGATGTGATCAAGGTGGAAGAACCTACGCGCGGCGATCCCGGGCGTGGCATCCGAGGCACGGATTTTGATTCAGACTACTTCCTGAACTTCAACTCCAACAAGCGCAGCGTTACGCTGAACTTGAAGACCGCACGAGGCAAGGAATTGCTGCTCGAACTGGTGAAGCAAGCCGATGTGGTTACCGAGAATCTGTCGCCTGGTGCGATAGAGCGCATGGGGCTTGGCTACGACACGCTGTCGGCGGTTAATCCGGACATCATTTTGGCGCGCATCAAGGGCTTTGGCACATATGGGCCATACAGCAACATCAAGAGCTTCGACCCTGTGGCGCAGGCTGCGGGCGGCGCTTTTTCCGCGACGGGCGATCCGGACGGTCCGCCTGTCAAGCCCGGCCATTCTGTCGGTGACTCCGGCACTGGCATGCACGCCGTTGTGGGCATACTCGCGGCGCTGTGGCAGCGGCAGACGACCGGCAAAGGGCAGCAGGTTGAAGTGTCCATGCAGGACGCGATGGTCAACTTCGGGCGCACTTGGATGACGCGCTCCGAGCAAGGCACGGTGCCGATAAAGCGCACCGGCAACAGTTTCGGCAACCGGCCGGGCGTTGGCACATTCCGCTGCGCGCCGGGCGGCTACGACGACTATGTGTATATGATCGCCATCCCCGTGCGCGGCGCGATGATGAACGCGCTCGCCGCCGCGCTGGATAGACCCGACCTGCTCGACGACCCACGATTCTCCGACCCGGCGCAGTATATGGAGATGGGCGATGAGATTAACGCGCTGATTGAAGAGTGGACGATGCAGCGTGACAAGTTCGAGGTAATGCGTATTCTTGGCGAGATTGGCATACCGTGCAGCGCGTGCTTCAGCTCGGAGGACATATACTCCGACGAGCACTTGCTAGAGCGCGAGATGATTGTGCGCGTTGACCATCCCACTCGCGGAGAGTTTGCGGTGCCGGGCTGCCCGATAAAGCTGTCAGATTCGCCTGTCGAACTGAAAGCCGCGCCGTTGCTAGGCGAGCACAACGCAGAAGTGCTGTCCGGCTTGTTAAACGGCAACGGCGAAACGCTAGAATATCTGAAATCGCAGAAGGTCATCTAGGGCGCGTTGACATTTCGACCGAAGCGAGAAGTCTAAAGTCGTGAACCGGCTTGCGAGCAACGAATCCAGATTCCTTACTGCGTTCGGAATGGCATGGGAAAGGGCGCGGAATGATAGAATTGCCTTGCTTTTCAAGTCTGATACCCTGCATAAATCAAAGGTCAACAGAATCCAATAGCCGCATTCTGCCCATATCCTGGTAGATAGCGCCTGAGAATAATATGACAATCCTAATAGCGACACCAATACCGGAAGAGTATGAAGCGCTTACCGCAGCGCTGTCCGAGATGGGCTTGAACGGCGTGGAGCGCGCTGTCGGGCGTCTGACCGCGGTGAGGTACGACGGCGGCTTGCTTGTGGCGCAAGGCGGGCTTGGCAAAGCACAGTTCGCAGCACAGACACAGCACATCATCAGCCACCTCGAAATTGAGAGTCCTGGCGAGTTGCGCGCGCTTGTGTGCGCCGGCACTTGCGGACGGATCGACAAGTCGCTGAACCTGGGCGATGTCGTGGTCGCAACGCAGACAGTCGAACACGATTTCAATCGCGGCATGGCGCTCATAAAGATGCCATTGCCGTCGTTCGATGGCGATGCCGCGCTGATAGCCACACTGCGCGAAGTCGCGGAGCGCGAAGACCTGCCGTGCAAATTGCATTTCGGTAGCGTAGCTAGCGGCGACGAGGGCATTGCCAGCGAAAAGCGCATCCGCGAGCTGCAAGAAAGCACGGGCGCGCTGGTCGTCGCATGGGAAGGCGCAGGCGGCGCGAGGGCGGCGCAACTATCCGGCGTGCCATATCTCGAAATCCGCGCCATATCCGACGGCGCCGGTGAAGATGCCATGCAAGAGTTCTGGTCGAACATCCCCACCGCCATGAACAGCATAGCAACGGTGGTGCGAGAGTTAACAGGATGGACAGAATAGATAGGATGGCATGGATGGGCGTTTCCCATCTTGTCTATCCATGCCAGTTTCTATCCTGCTATAGCGAAGTCTTGCTCCACGATTTCGCCTGATTCCATTATACGGAATGCGCGAATTAGAGGCGCAGACTTGTCTTCCAAAGAGACTAGGATGTAGTAGATGTCCTCGCCGAGCCAGCCGCTTTGCTGCGCCATTCGCACATCGGTCGGAGACGGGTACGCGGGGCTGTGCGTGTGTGAGTGGTAGAACGCCGTGATGTCCCAAGAGTTCGCGTCGGCGTCTAGCATCGCGTTCATCATCTCTTGCGGCTCCATCACATATCGATATGGGCTCGGCGTCGCGTTGGTGATGCGGTACACCTGCGCCACATCGTCGTTCTTGCCCGCAAGTATGCCGCAGCATTCGTTCGGGTCTTCCTGCTGCGAGTGGGCAATAATGTCGTCGGCGCACTCTTGGGGAATGTTCAGCAATTCAGGGCTCCTAAGGGTTAGTCGGTATTTCGGCTAGTCGGTACTTCGGAATGATAGCAGAGAGGATTTGTGAAATCGTTTCCTTCTATTGGGCAGGGACTTATGAAATTATCGCAAGTTGATTATAATTTGGGGGACTGGCAAATGAAAGTGCGCGCCGGACGGTTTGGGGCGGCGCGGCGGCGAAGCGAAAGGACGAGGGTATCATGAGCGCAACCTTGATTGACGGCACGAGCATAGCCGCAGAAGTGCGCGGCGAAGTCGGCGAAGTCGTGGCGGAGATGCGCAACAAACACGGCATCGCGCCCGGTCTCGCTGTCGTGCTCATCGGTGACGACCCGGCGTCTGCCGTGTATGTACGAATGAAGGAACGCGCCGCCATCGAAGCGGGCATGGTGTCCGAGACGATTAATCTGCCCGCCGACACGCCGCAGGAAGAAGCACTCGCCGTGGTGCAGCGCTTGAACGAAGACGCGCGCTATCATGGCATTCTCGTGCAGCTGCCACTGCCCGACCAAATTGACGAAGATACCGTCATCCAGTCCATCAATCCGGACAAGGATGTCGATGGGCTGCACCCGTTCAACATGGGATTGCTGATGGCTGGCAAGCCGCGCTTCATACCGGCGACACCGGCGGGCATACAGCAAATGCTGCTGCGTACAGGCAACGACCCGTCCGGCAAGCATGTGGTCGTTTGCGGACGCAGCAACATCGTGGGCAAGCCGATAATGAACTTGCTGATGCAGCGGCAGGACGGCGCGAACGCCACGGTATCGGTCTGCCACACGCGCACGCGCGACCTCGCCACGATGACCCGGCAAGCGGACATTCTCATCGCCGCAGTCGGCAGCCCGCAGATGATAACCGCCGATATGGTGAGGGAGGACGTGGTCGTCATTGATGTCGGTGTGAACCGCGTGGATGCGCCGGAGCGCAGACGCGGCTACCGTTTGGTTGGCGATGTCGATTTCGATGCGGTCGCAGAAAAGGCAGCCGCCATCACTCCGGTGCCCGGAGGCGTCGGTCCCATGACAATCGCCATGCTCCTGCAAAACACTATGAACGCCGCCCGCTGGTCCATCCACCCTGACTTGCGATGACACAACATACCCAGAGCGACAGGGCGCAAGACGATACCTTGCGCGATACTTTGCGAACATCGGATTTCGACTACGAACTACCGGAATCACTGATTGCGCAGACGCCCATGGAGCCGCGCGACCATTCGCAACTGATGTCGCTGCACAGGGCGGACGGCGGGATGCGACATTATCGTTTTTACGACCTGCCTAAAATGCTGCGTCCGGGCGACCTGATGGTGTTCAACGACAGCCGCGTGATGCCGGCGCGGCTTCGCGGCAGACGTCTGCTGCCAACACAATTGCGCGGGAAGCGCAATTCCGGCGGCGCTATCGAGGTGTTGCTGCTCACGCGGCTTTCACCCGGCGTATGGCGCGTCATCGGACGGCCCGGATTTTCGCTGCGGCGCGGTGCAAAGTTTGAGATTACCGGCGATTCGGCGAGCGTGGGAGGCTCAATTCGCGGTGAGGTGCTGGAAATCGAGGCGGATGGTGAGCGCATCGTGAGGATTGACGGCGAAGAGCGGCTGCACGACTTGGGCGAGGTGCCGCTGCCGCCGTACATCACGGAGACGCTCACGGATTCCGAGCGATACCAGACGGTTTATGCGCGCGAGGAAGGCAGCGCGGCGGCGCCAACCGCAGGGCTGCACTTCACGCCCGATCTGCTTGACGAAGTACGCGACATGGGCGTGCAAACTGTGTTCGTCACACTGCATGTTGGCTGGGGCACTTTCCGCCCGGTCAAGGACGACGACCCTGCGGCGCACACGATGCACTCCGAATACTGGGAACTCTCGCAGGATGCGGCGGACAGCATTCGCAGCGCGAAGACGGAAAGCAGGCGCGTCATATCAGTCGGCACGACAGCGGTGCGGCTGCTGGAACACGCGGCGTCGCAGTCGGCAGACGGCTTGCCGCGCGCGGGATCGGGCTGGGCGGATATATTCATCACGCCCGGCTACCGCTTCAAAGTCGTGGACGCGCTGATAACGAACTTCCACTTGCCGCGCTCAACGCTGCTGATGCTAACTAGCGCCTTCGCCAGCCGCGACATTATGCTGCGCGCGTACAACGAAGCGGTGGCGCGAGAGTATCGGTTCTATAGCTTTGGGGATGCTATGTTCATACACTGATATGATTTCATAAGTCCCGTCCACTTTAATGGGCTATTTTGGGTATGTAAAAATCCCATTCCCCTTTCTGGGAAGGCTGGGGAAGGGGCAATTTGCTCTACCCCGCATGATAATTACGGCATCCTGTGAGGATTGTAAACCACTAACCTCTATGAAGATATTCACGCTGACCAACGAACTTTGGCTGCCGCAAGTGCCGGAAGAGGTCTTCCCCTTCTTCGCAAATGCTGTCAACTTGGAGCGTCTAACACCGTCGTCACTGCGCTTTCGGATTCTCACGCCGCTGCCAATTGAGATGTCAGTGGGCACGCTGATAGACTACCGCATCAGGCTGCAGGGCATTCCCATGCGCTGGCAGAGCGAAATAACCCTATGGGAGCCGCCGCATCGCTTCATCGACGAACAGCGGCGCGGTCCGTATCGCTTGTGGGTTCACGAACACACATTCACAGCGCAGGATGGCGGAACGCTCGCAAAGGACATCGTGCATTACGCGGTGGTCGGAGGCGCGATTGTGCAGCGGGTGTTCGTCGCGTCCGAGCTAAGGCGTATCTTCGAGTATCGCAACGCCGCGTTGATAGACTATTTCGCTCAATGAACCCAACCGATAACCTAAGTGAGCGGTTCTGCTTCGCGCCGTAGCCTCATTACAAAACGGAAGTGCGCCTAATGCGTCCTCATTCATGCTTGCGCGGGATGGCTGGTGGGCTGTATCGTTGCGGTTCATTGGCTGACGCGGGTTGGGCTGGTGCAGCCATCTTTGTTTTGACGCAGCGGAAAGCGTGCAACCGCCATGATGTACACGAACACCATAGCCAGCCGCTTTTTTCGCTCTTTTCAGCAGCGTAATTATCGACTGCTCTGGTTCTCGGATGGGCTGACTAGCTCCGCCGAGCAGATGGAGTTCCTAGTGCTGGTGTGGTTCGTAGCCACCCAGACGGAGTCAGCTTTTCTCGTAACCCTGTATGGCGCCCTTCGCTTCACCGGCACGCTCTTTGCGCCCTTTTACGGCATCGTCGTGGACCGCTACGACCGCCTCATGCTGCTGCGGGTGGCACGCATCATATTTACCATCATCGCGGTCATAATCGCAGTGCTTTCCTTCCTCGATCAGATTCAACTCTGGCACATATTCGTTCTGACCGGCGTGGCGGGCATGGCGCGTGCCTTCGACAACGTAACCCGCCAGACGCTCATAGCCGACATGGTGCCGCGCCAGAATCTCGGTAACGCCATCGCCCTCACAAGGACAGGACGTGACACCACGCAGATTATCAGCCCCGTTATAGGAGGCTTCCTGCTTGACTCGTTCGGGCTGGGCTGGGCGTATGTTGTCATAATCGCGCTGCTTATTGGAGGCACCGCGCTCACCATTCCGGTGAAGCCACCGCCGAGAACGCCCGCGACTCGCGGCGAGCCTATATTCAGGACGCTTGTGGACAGCTTCCGCTACGCCATAAGGCACGAGGTTATACTTGCGCTGCTGCTCCTCGCTTTCCTCGTTAACCTGACGGGCTTTCCGCTCAATCAGGGGCTTGTGCCAGTGTTCGCCCGCGACGTGCTACTCACCGACTCGACAGGACTGGGCTGGCTGCTCGGCGCCTACTCGGCGGGCGCATTCGTGGGCTCCGTTGTCATAGCGGGCATCGGCAACATGGACCGCGCAGGCAGGCTGATGTCCCTGGGGTCGGTAGCGTGGCATGCGGCAATCGGGGCGATTGCAGCTACCACGCTGTTCAACGTATCTCTTGGTCTGCTTGCATTCGTCGGGCTGGCGCAGTCGTTCACGATGGTGACGATGTCGATCCTGCTTCTAGGCAGCACGCCCACCGAAATTCGCGGGCGCATGATGGGGTTGCGCTCGCTCGCGGTGTACGGGCTGCCGTTGGGCTTGCTCGCATCGGGCGCGATTGCGGAGACTCTGGGGATAACATTCGCGCTGGTGGGCAACGGCATCATTGGCATCGTAATCACAGCGGCGATAGTGCTGGCAATCCGCGAAATCTGGCGGACGTGAAATTAACACCGATGTACAAGGACGGATAGGATAGAATAATTCTATCCTGTTAGTTGACTGGTCGAGGTTGGATAGTTGGAAGAAGGCATTCTGGTCCGGGATTTTGCCACGATTATGATCGTCGCGGGCATTGCGATTGTCGTCTTCCAGTGGCTTAAGCAGCCTCCGGTGCTGGGCTACCTCATCGCGGGGCTTATCGTGGGTCCATACACGCTGCCGTTGCTCAACCTGCCCGCGCCGGTTACGCACATCGACAGCATACAGGCGATGGCGGAGCTTGGCTTTATCATGCTGCTGTTCGCTATAGGGCTGGAGTTCGGCTGGCGGCGCATACGGCAGCTCGGACCGCGCGTCATCATCATCGGCACCATCGAAATCATCTTCATGTTCGCGCTGGGCTACGAAGTGGCTACGCTGATGGGCTGGAACGGCACGGAGGCGATATTCCTAGGCGCTGCGCTGTCTATCAGCAGCTCGGCTATCATCATCAAGGTGCTGCGCGACACCGGCATGCTGCACGAACGGCACGGACAGCTAATTGTGGGCATTTTGGTCGTGGAAGACTTCGCGGCGGTCATACTGCTGAGCCTGCTGTCCGGTGTTGCGGCACACGGCACGGCGAACATGAACGAGATAATCGAACTGATGGCGCTGCTCGCGCTTTTCTTACTGTGCGCGTTGTTTATGGGAGCGCTACTCGCTCCGCACATCATCAGATTCGTCGCGCGCTTTCGCTCCAGAGAGGTCGTGTTAGTCGTCAGTCTGGCAATGTGCTTCGGGCTGGCGCTCATCGGGCAGCAGCTACACATATCGGCGGCAGTGGGCGCGTTCATCATCGGCACGGTGCTTGGCGATACCGAATACTCCGAAATGCTCAACAACACCATTGCGCCGGTGCGGGACATATTCTCCGCGCTGTTCTTCATATCAATCGGCATGCTCATAGATTTGCAAGTGCTTTGGCAGTACATCGTGCCTGCGCTGACCATCGCGGGCGTGTTCATGGCAGGCAAGATATTGGCGGCAACGGTTGGCACATTCATCACCGGGCACGACGGCAAGACGGCGCTAGGCGTGGGCATGGGCAAGCCCCAATTGGGCGAATTCTCGCTGGCGATGGCAAAGGTCGGCGTGGACTACGCGGTCGTGGGCGCGTTCCTGTATCCGGTCGTGGCGGCGGCATCGGCAGTTACGGCGCTGCTGTATCCGCTGCTATCGCGATCGTCCAGCGGTGTAAGCGACTCTCTGGAGCGGCGTTCACCGCGCCTGCTGCGCCAATACATCGGCAATATGTCATACATCCTAATATCAATGCGCACCGTTTTCGGCATGGAAGGCGAAGTCGCTAACCTAGTGCGGCGTTCCGGGCGCGTGGTCATCGTGAACCTCGGGCTAATCGTGGTCGTGATCGCTCTTGGTACGGTCGTGCTCAACTTCGCGGGCGATATATCGGGCGATTTGGGCATTCAGCAGGGCGTGTTCGGCGTCGTACTGAGCAGCATCGTGGTGCTAATGTGCATACCGCCGTCGGTGTTCATCTGGCGCGCGCTGCAGCGCATGACGGACGGGCTTTCCGCGCACATATTGCGGCGCAATCTTGTAGGCTTGCAAGTGATAAGCGGCAGAGGGCTGCACATCATCCTGCGCAACAGCATCCTGATAGTCATAATCGTGCTGTTGGGGATATGGAGTCTGCCGCTCATATCGCAGCTGGTCGTGCTGGGCAGCTTCTCTACGCCAATCGCAATCTTCGCGCTGGTGGGCGTGGTCGCGCTGCTATGGCGCGTGTCGTTTAGAATACACGCGCTGATGGTAACAACATTCAGTCATACTTTCCTCGGCGAGGAAGACAATGATTAGCGCGTTATTCTGACAGCATGGACAGGACGGGCAAGATAGAATAGCATGCTTTCATATTCCTAACCTGTCTTGAATGAGCATAAGGAGCTGAAGTAATGCGTCTGGAAGGAAAAGTAGCGCTCATCACAGGGGCGGCAGCGGGCGTAAAGGGCGATATTATGGGCTTTGGCGGCGCGGCGGCATGGTTATTCGCCGCGGAAGGCGCGAAGCTCGTGCTTGCCGACATCAACGAAGAACAGGGACGCCGCACCGAGGCGCAGCTGTGCGACAGCGGGCACGACGCCGTGTTCACGCGGCTCGATGTTACCAGCGAAGACGACTGGCAAGCCGCGGTGGCGCTCACGGTCAATACATACGGCAAGTTGGATGTGCTGATAAACAACGCGGGCACGGGCGGCAGGATGCGCCTGATGGAGACGACCGAAGAGCTGTGGGACGCGCAGATGGATGTACACGGCAAGGGTGTGTTCTTGGGCATGAAGTACGCCATTCCGGAGATGCGCAAGACGGGCGGCGGGTCTATCATCAATGTGTCGTCGATATACGGACTGGTGGGCAGTGCCACATCCACGGCATACCATGCAGGCAAAGGTGCCTCGCGCATTCTCAGCAAGTCGGCGGCGATCCAGTATGCTGGCGAGGGCATCCGCGTGAACTCCATCCATCCCGGCTTTTGCCGCACACCGATGACGAACGCCAGCTACCAGAACGCGGAGCATTACGATGCGCTGCTGCAGCGCATCCCGATGGGCAGAGTCGGGCAGCCCGAAGAACTCGCGCAAGGCATGCTGTACCTCGCATCGGACGAGTCGCGTTATGTTACGGGCGCGGAGCTGGTGATAGACGGAGGCGTTACGGCGACATGACGCAGACGCAAGCGATAGAAACGGTGTGGTTCGTATATTCCGAAGACGGCAAGCCACTGGGAAGACACTTCCTAGAAGAAGGCAGCCCGCCGCCGCAAATCGGCGACCTAATGCCCAACATCGGCGACCGGACAGCGGCGGTCATCACAGCCGTTCGCGAACTAGCGCCAACCTGCGCCATGCGCCGCTTCCGCGTGACCGTTTCACAGCAGCATTAACATCGGCAGGCAGGATGGGCAGGACACTGTCTGCCATTGTCTTGGCTACCCTGCTCATCCTGTTAAATTAAGTGGAAACACGGCGTCAATCGTAGTAATATGGATGGTGTGAGCCAACGTAGCTCAGTCGGCAGAGCAGCTGTTTCGTAAACAGCAGGTCGACGGTTCGAGTCCGTCCGTTGGCTCCATCAGCGCAATTCCCACTATCCCCCCTCTACGCTTCTTACACGCAAAGGAAGTGCCAATGCGCGTTATCGTTCTTGTGAAGGCGACCGAAGACAGCGAAGCGGGCGTCATGCCGTCGATGGAACTATCGGAAGCGATGGGCAAGTACAACGCCGAGCTGTTAGAGGCGGGTTTAATGCTTGCGGGTGAGGGTATCAAGCCGTCGTCGCAGGGCTACCGCATCGCATTCGACGGCGACGAGCGCACGGTCATCAGCGGGCCGTTCGCCGCCACGAACGAGCTGGTTGCAGGCTACTGGCTGTGGGAAGTCAAGGACATCGACGAAGCGCTAGATTGGGTCAAGCGCGCCCCAAACCCGATGCCCGGGCCGAGCGAGAGCGAGATTCGCCCTATCTACGAAATGGAAGACTTCGCCGGAGCCATGATGCCGGAAGTCCAAATTCAAGAAGAGCGCATGCGCGAAAAACTGGGAGAATAGCCCCTCTCCCTTCGCCGAGTTTCAAGCATAATGACGTGTGCCCAATGTTTCCTCCTCCTTGATGGGATCACAAGGGTATGTAACCATTGGTGCTAGATTGAGACGCAGTTGAAAAAGCCACAGGGATAGTCCATTGTGTGAGTTGACACACTTACACAGGAGGATTCCCTATGGCTATCATAGATATTATCA
>VXRI01000399.1 GCA_009838595.1 Chloroflexota bacterium
GTGCAGAGCATAGTCGCTATGGCACTCGAAGAGCGTGCGATGATGGAAGAGCCGCCACGCGAGACCATCATTTTCGGCGACCTGAACTGGTCGAGCGCACTGCTGCAGAACCGCATCGCGCAGTATCTCGTCGAGAAGGGCTACGGCTACCCGACCGATGTCAAGTTCGGTGCGACACTGCCCCTGTTCCAAGGGCTGCGAAACGGCGACACGCATGTTGCTATGGAGATATGGCTGCCTAACCAGGACGAAGCATGGGACGAAGCTCGCGCCGCCGGCGAAGTAGTCTCCGTAGGTCTGAGCCTGGGCAAGGACTGGCAGTCCGCGTTTGTCATACCCGCGTACTTGCAAGAGCAGTATCCTGAGCTTGACAGCGTTGAAGACCTGAAAGACCCGCAGTATCAGGCATTGTTCACCACAGCCGAGACCGGCGACAAGGCGCGGCTGGTTTCTTGCGTCATCGGCTGGGCTTGCGAAGTCGTGAACGCTGCACAGATCGAAGCCTATGGGCTTGGCGACCATGTGGAAGTCATCAACCCCGGCGACGGCGCAGCGCTGAACGCAGACATCTACGGCGCATACGAGCGCCAGGAGCCATGGCTCGGCTATCAGTGGGGTACCAACGACCCCGCGCTCAAGCTCGACCTAGTTCGCTTGGAAGAGCCAGCCTATAGTGATGAGTGCTGGTTTACCACGAAGGCTTGCGCCTACGAGGACGCCACAATTCTGATCGCAGTCGCGCCGGACCTGCCCGCAAAGGCACCGGAAGTCATCAACATGCTCCGCGCGTGGGACTTCAATATCGACATCTATAAGGCAGTCGTCCGTTGGCAAGACACCAACCCGGACGCGGACACCAACGCGACCGCGCTCTGGTGGCTGAGCGCCAACACCGACATCTGGGAAGATTGGGTAACTTCCGAAGCAGCCGAGAGCATACATATCGCCCTAGCCGCCGGCGAAACCCCTGAAGGCTGGCCCAGCGAATAGCACGGCGAACCACAATTCGCTTGGATAGTCCGGACGGACAGGATAACAACTATTCCATCCTGGCTATCCAGTATATCGATGTAAGTTTAAGTCGCTCATGTTAGAATAGTCTGTGGAGGCTATATCGACATGAGCGACTTTCGCGTTAGGTTCGCGCCAAGTCCTACGGGCGAACCGCATGTAGGCAACATCCGCACAGCTATATTTGACTGGCTGCTGGCACAACGGCACGGCGGCGATTTTATCGTCCGCGTGGAAGATACCGACCGCGCCCGAGCCGTCGATGGCGCCGTTGAGGTCATTATCGAAGCGCTGAAATGGCTCGGGCTTGAATGGAACGAAGGACCGGACATCGGCGGTGAATACGCGCCGTACAAGCAGTCCGAACGCCTGCCGCTGTATGCGAAGTACGCCGAGCGGCTCATCGCATCCGGATTTGCGTACAAGTGCTACTGCTCCCCCGAACGGCTGATTAAAGTTCGCAAGGAACGATCCAAGCAGCAGAACACGACCGGATACGACCGCCGTTGCCGCAATCTCACCGGCGAAGAGCGCAATGCGCTTGAACTCGAACTGCGCGCGCGTGGCGAAAACCCTGTCATACGCTTCAAGATGCCGCTCGACGGCACGACCACCATCGACGATCTCGTGCGCGGCGAGGTTACCTTCGAGAATCGTCTGGTGGACGACTTCGTGATGCTCAAATCGGACGGCTACCCGACATATCACCTCGCGCACTTGGTTGACGACCACGAGATGCGGATTACGCATGTGCTGCGCGGCGAGGAATGGCTGCCAAGCGTGCCACGCCACCTGCAACTTTACGCCGCGCTGGGATGGAAACCGCCGCAGTTCGCCCACCTGCCTATAATTCTCGCGCCGGACAGGTCCAAGCTTAGCAAGCGGCATGGCGCGACCTCGCTGCTCGAATACCGCGAGATGGGCTACCTGCCGCACACGATGGTCAATTTCCTTACGCTGCTCGGGTGGTCGCTCGATGACAAGACAGAACTGTTCTCGACCGACAGCCTAATCGCTAATTTCTCCATCGAGCGCGTGTCCAAGGCGGGCGCGATATTTAACACGGAAAAGCTCGACTGGATGAACGGCCACTACATCCGCGAGATGAGCACAAACGAACTCGCGGACGCACTGCTGAACTTCTGGCAGGCGTACCCGCCGCCGGAAATACCCAGCCTGCCGTCGCACGAGCTTGCGCTGGAAATTGTACCGCTAGTGCAAGAACGCATGAAGACGCTGAGAGACGCCGCGCCGCTAGTCGCCTTCCTGTTCAAGGAACGCATTGAGTATGAACCGGACGAACTCATCCAACGCAGGATGGACGTTGCTTCAACTCATATGTGCCTTGAAGCGGCGCACGACGGGCTTACCAACCTGCCCGCCTTCAACGCCGAATCAATCGAAGCCCTGCTGCGCGGTATGGTCAAGGAGATTGATGTAAAAGCGGGGCAGCTTTTTGGATCTCTGCGCGTGGCGACGACTGGACAGCGAGTCGCGCCGCCGCTCTTCGAGTCGCTGGAAGTGCTGGGCCGCGAGCGCAGTCTCGCACTGATAGCGGACGCGCGGGACAGACTGGATGTCGCAACAGCCGCTCATAAGTAGTTAGGATTGTACGATGCCGCTAAAGGAAGCGCTTACCAACGACCTCAAAGACGCGATGCGCCAGCGCGACGCTGTGCGCCGCGACACCATCCGACTGCTGCTCTCCGCGATCGGCTACGAAGAGAAGGCAAAGCGCACCGACACCCTCGACGATGATGCTGTGATGCAGGTGCTTAGCAGGCAGGCTCAGCAGCGCCGCGACAGCATCGAGGCGTACCAGAAGGGCGACCGAGCAGACCTCGTCGCTAAGGAAGAGGCGGAACTCGCCATCGTAGTCCAATACCTGCCTCAGCCGTTGAGCGAGGACGAGATTACCGTGATTGTGCAGTCCGCCATTGCCGACATGAACGCGACGGGCCCGCAAGACATGGGCAAAGTGATGGGCAAGGTGATGCCGCAAGTGCGCGCGCGCGCGGACGGCAAGCAGGTCAGCGCGCTGGTCAACCGAACGCTCCGGAGCCTGTAAGCATGAAGTTCGGCGTTGTCGTCTTCCCGGGCACTTGGAGCGATGTCGATTGCTTCGATGTGCTGAACGATGTGTTCGACAAGCCCGTCGAATATGTCTGGCACAAAGACACCGATCTTTCGCCATACGACTGCATAATACTACCCGGTGGATTCTCCTATGGCGACTACCTGCGACCCGGCGCCATAGCGCGCTTCTCCCCCGCGATGCAAGCCGTTACCAAGTTCGCAGCGCAAGGCAAGCTTGTCATCGGAATCTGCAACGGCTTTCAGATATTGTGCGAGGCGGGCTTGCTGCCCGGCGTCCTGCTGCCCAACAACCATCTGCAATTCCGCTGCCAGTGGACGACCTTGCGCGTGGAAAACGCGCACACATCCTTCAGCAGTGCGGCGTCCGTTGGACAGATGCTGCGCGTTCCCATATCGCACGGCGAGGGCAACTACTTCGCCGAACCCGCGGTCATACAGCAGATTGAAGAGCAAGGGCGTGTCGTGTTCAGATACAGTGACGATAGCGGCGAAATTACGCCTGACGCCAACCCCAACGGCTCGTTGAACAATATCGCCGGCATCATCAATGAGCGAGGCAATGTGTTTGGAATGATGCCGCATCCCGAGCGTTGCTGTGACCCGCTACTCGGCAGTGAGGACGGCAATGCCATCTTCCAGTCGATGATAGACGCGCTGAACGCCGCCGGCATAAGCGCCGTATCTCGCTGATGCTGGGCGCGGCGATGGCGCTGACGGCGGCAATGGGATTCGGTGCGGCAGCCGTGTTCGCCCGCATCGGCTTGCAGTACATGCGTCCTACCACGGGCGCGTTTGTATCGCTGCTGATAGGCATTGCCATCACGCTCACGCTTGCGCTTGTCTTCCATTTCGACGATATATTCGCATTAAGCGGCATCGCGTTCGTATGGTTCCTCATAACCGGAACGCTGAACTTCCCGCTTGGGCGGCTTCTCAACTTCACCAGCGTGAACAAGATAGGCGTGTCGCGCTCCGCGCCCATAATCGGCGCAGCGCCGCTATTCTCGGGCATTCTGGGTGTAACACTCGGCGGCGAGAGCATGAATCTCTTCATATTCACAGGAACCCTTGTAATCATCGGCGGAATCGCAATGATAGTTGGCCAAAAATGACGCAAGAACAGATAGACAGGCGAGATGCCCTAATTGGCTACGGCGCAGCGATAGGCGCGGCGGCATGCTATGGCACGCTCGCGGTTCTAGGGCGCAAAATCGCGCTGGACATCGCCCCGCCACTCGTAGCTAACACCTTTTCCATGATTCTGGGGACGCTGGTGCTATTCGCCATATTCCAAAGCCAGATACGCGCCGATTACAAGGTGCGCCCGTCAAGAAAGGGCTGGCTATTCGTCGCGCTTGCCGGCTGTGCCTCTACTTGGGGTGTAACATTCTGGTTTCTTGCGCTCGGCAAAGCGCCCGCAGTCCTAGTCGCGCCGTTAGCGGGAACAAGTCCCTTGTTCGCGCTAATAATGACTCTGATATTCCTGCGCGGCGTAGAGCGTGTGACGATACGAACCTTCATAGGCACCCTAATGGTAATCATCGGCGTAGCCCTGATTACGCTAGGCATAGAATAGAAGAATAAGAGTCGTCGATAGACAGGACGGATAGAATATGGCGGTCTCAAGGGAAACGCTGGACGAACTTGCGCTCACGGACGCGGAATATGAGGCAATCGTGGAACGGCTCGGCAGAGAGCCGAATCACTTGGAATTGGGGCTGTTCGGCTCGTTGTGGAGCGAGCACTGCGGTTACAAGCACTCCAAGCCGCTGCTGCGCCTGCTGCCGAGCGACAGCCCGCGCCTGCTGGTAACGCCCGGCAGTGAGAACGCGGGCGTCGTGGACATCGGTGACGGGCTTGCGATAGTGATGAAGATCGAATCGCACAATCACCCATCCGCCATCGAACCATACGAAGGCGCGGCGACCGGTGTGGGCGGCATCGTGCGCGACATATTCGCGATGGGCGCGCGTCCAATTGCGCTGATGAACTCGCTTCGCTTCGGCAGCGTGGACGAGCCGCGCAACCGCTACCTGTTCGGTGGCGTGGTCGCAGGCATTGCCGGCTACGGAAACTGCATCGGCATCCCCAATGTCGGCGGCGAAGTGTATTTCTCAGATTTATACGCGGGCAACCCGCTGGTGAACGCGATGTGCGTAGGCATACTATCGACGGAAAACCTGCTGAGCGCCACGACCGGCGGTGCGGGCAATCTGCTGATGCTGGTAGGGTCGGACACAGGTCGTGATGGCATACACGGCGCATCAGGACTTGCGTCCCGCACATTCGAAGACGAACGCGAGTTGCGCCCGACTGTGCAAGTCGGCAACCCATTCATGGAAAAATCGCTCATCGAAGCGTGCATGGAAATCGCCAAGGCCGGCCACATCATCGGACTGCAAGACCTGGGCGCGGCAGGATTGACAAGCGCATCGGTTGAGGCGGCGTCGAACGGCGAGAGTGGCTTAGAGATTGATGTGGCGCTTGTGCCGCGCCGCGAAACCGGCATGACGCCCTACGAAGTGATGCTGTCCGAGTCGCAGGAACGCATGCTAGTGGTCGTCAAGCCCGGACACGAAGACGCGGTGAAAGCAGTGTTCGACAAGTGGGATCTGCAATCAACCGTCATCGGCACTTCAACCGACGACGGCTTGGCGCGCATCCTAGACGACGGCGAGCCGCAGGGCGCGCCGCCTGTCAGAACGCTCACGGACGCGCCGCAGTACCGATTGCAAGGCGTCAAGGCGGAATGGTTGACGGCATTGCAATCACGCGACCTGTCCGAGATGCCGCTGCCTGATGAGACGCCGGCAGATATTCTGCTACGCCTGCTCGCTTCGCCGAACATAGCGAGCAAGGAATGGGTGTACCGTCAGTACGACCATCAAGTGCAGACGAACACGGTCGCGGCGCCGGGCGCGGATGCCGCGGTGCTGCGCGTGAAGGGCACGGGCAAGGGCATCGCGCTGTCAACGGACGGCAACGGGCGGCTCTGCTACCTCGACCCGTACATCGGTGGGATGATTGCCGTTTCGGAGGCGTGCCGCAATGTGTCCTGCACCGGAGCGACACCGATTGCGCTCACGGACTGTCTAAACTTCGGCAACCCTGAAAAGCCGGAGACATACTACCAGCTGGAGCAATGCATCCTGGGCATGGCAGAAGCGTGCCGCGCGCTGGATGTGCCCGTCATCAGTGGCAACGTCAGCCTGTACAATGAGACGCAGGGCGTAGGCATATATCCGACGCCGATCATCGGCTGCCTAGGCTTGCTCGACGACGTGCGCGCCAATATAGGCATGGGTTTCCAACAGACTGGAGACATCATCGCGCTGCTAGGCGCATCGGACATCCACACCGCCCCATCCACACTAGCAGGCAGTGAATATCTCGAAGTTATGCATGGCATGGTAGCAGGGCGGCCCGCGCTCGACATCAAAGCCGAAGCAGCGTTGCAGCGTGCATGCCGCAGACTAGCAACAACAGGCGTAATCAGATCAGCGCACGACTGCTCTGAAGGCGGCTTAGCAGTTGCGCTAGCCGAATCCTGTATCGAAGGCAGGTTGGGCATGGATTGCGGTGCGGAATCGGCGCTAGGCGTGAAGCTAGAGGAGGGAGGTGCACGCTGGCATTCCGCACTGTTTGGGGAAGCGCAGTCACGTATCGTCGTGTCTTTCCCGCCTAACAGGCTAAACTCATTCGCGGCAATCTGCGCAGAAGAAGGCGTGCCGTTTTGCGAGTTGGGCGCAGTCGTGCCGGATTCATTTAAGATTGCCGGAGCGATTGAGTTGTCCTTGTCTGAGATAGATACAAAATGGCGGCGCGGACTGGAAAACAGGTTGTAGCAAATCTAACTTCGCAGCACACTTCGGACTTATGAATTGCCTATATTATTGCCCCTTCCCAACCTTCCTCTTGAGGGCGAGAAACGACAAATAGAATGCGAATCATCCTGAAACTGCGACTTGAAAGTTCGTGCAGCGCGATCTCTTCGCAATTTGACACTAAAACGGCGTAGTGCTACATTAAGAATGCTGCCAATTGCGGTGCGCGGCGGCTACAATCGGATTGGATAGGAGTGTCTGTCTTGCCTGCTTACGACTACAAGTGCAACAGTTGCGGTCATCGTTTCGAGGAGCGCCAGAGCTTCTACGACGATCCCGTGGCGAACTGCCCGATATGTGACAGCCAAGCCAGCCGCCAGTTCGTAGCCGTGCCCATCGTCTTCAAGGGCAGCGGCTTTTATGTGAACGACTACGGCAAGAGCAGCAGCTACACCAACACCACCAGCCGCAACGGCTCGTCCGAAAACTCCGGCAGCGAAGAATCTTCCTCAGATTCGACTTCCAAGGCGAGTTCCGCATCATCTAGCTCGGAAGAATAGTCCACCATTGCGCGCCGTCATTCAGCGTGTCTCACATGCGTCCGTCACCGTTGACGACAAGACAACCCGCAGCATTGGCGCGGGCTTAGTAATTCTCATCGGCATCCACCAATACGACGACGAAGATGATGCCGCCTACATCGTCGGAAAGACCGTCAATCTTCGTATATTCAGCGACGACGACGGCAAATTCGACCTATCCGCGCTCGACACATCCGCGGAATTGCTTGTCATAAGCCAGTTCACCCTATACGGCGACACACGGCGCGGACGACGCCCCAGCTTCAGCCACGCCATGCCACCAGACCCCGCCTCCGACCTGTTCAACCGCACACTGCGCCTGTTCGAGCAGACTGGTCTGAAGGTGCAAACAGGCAGATTTCAGTCGAAGATGGAAGTGTCAATCCACAACGACGGTCCAGTAACCATCCTGATTGATTCCGCCGACAGGCATCGCACAAGGCGAGGTTAAAGCCAAGTGATTTTACCCTCTTCCCAGTTCCTAGCCTTCCCTTAATCAAGGTCGAAGGTATGACAGGCAACAACCGAAGTTCAGCGTGGCGACCAGAAGCCCATTATGCCCTCTGCGACTACGTGCGCCTCTGCGACCGGACCCACATCCACCACAACGATGTGGAACGACGAATGACCGGGATGTACCGCCATTGACGCCGTAACAGAGTCGGTCAGCAGATCGCCGGCGAACACGATGCTGCGGCTGTCCGGCGACCAAAGCGAATGCGAGTAGGCATACTGGTCGAAAAACTGGAACATCGTCATCTGCTCGCTGGACGGCGCGAAATCTACCAGCAGCGTGCTCTCACCGCTATAAGCGTCGTAAAGCGCCCAGCTTAATGCGCCCTGCCTGTTGGACAGAGTGACGAACGCGATCTTCGTGCCGTCAGGCGACCAGAAGAATGCCAGAACCGGCACGTCTAATTCAACCACGCTTGCCGACGTGCCAATCGGCACGACCGCTAGGCTTTCGTACACGGGCAGCACTGTGTCGCGGTACATCAGATATTGCGATGCTTCGGCAATCGCGATATATCTGCCGGTTGACGACCATAGGAATGCCGTCTCGCCTTCTACGCTGCGCAACGGCGTTATCGCTTGCACTCGCGCGCCGTCCATTCGCACGCTGGACACGCTCGCCTGCCGTGCCGCCGGCTGCGAGCGTATTGTCAACGAGCCGTCAATGGGATGCAGCGCTGGCACACGATAGCCTGATTCGCGCAATAGCAATTGCTGCGCGGCGCAATCTTCATCGCAAGAAACGGCGAAGTGTTCTACACCGCGGTGCACAGCAAGCATGGCAGAATCAGCAGACCAGGACATCCACAGCGGACCGTCGTCCAATAGATGAATTGCTGTCGGGTCGTCGCGCAGGTCATCCATGAATAGGCTCAGCTCACTGCCGGTGTTCGCAATGAACGCGAGCCGCTGCCCGCTCGGAGACCACAGTGGATAATGAACGACTCCCTGCGCCAGCAACCCCACTTCGCCCGGTTCGCTGGCGTGCAATACCCTATCCACGCTGCCTGAGATGTCCGATGCGTACAGGTTCAGCTGCAATGCACCGTTCTTTTCCACAACACCGGAATATGCAAGCGTATTCGCATCGGGAGACCATGTGGGCCAGGTGAAAAATCCATCGACATCAGGGCTGATAGCGTTGACATGCAAGCCGTTGGGACGCATAGTCATCACTTCACCTTCCGTGCTGACGAAGGCAATGAGATCAACTCCGGGGTCTGTAATCGGACGTACCGCCGCGATTAGGGCGGTACAGGCGAGTAGCAAAACAAGCGCGAGTAATCCGACGAATAGCCTAGCCAATGTCAGTCGCTCACGACGCAAAATCTAGGCTGATGTCGAGGTCTTTGGCGGAGTGCGTAAGCGCGCCCACGGATATGATATCGACGCCCGACGCGGCGGCGGCGCGCACCGTTCGGAGCGTGATATTGCCCGACGCCTCGGTAACAGCCCTGCCCTCTGACATCCGCACGGCTATCGCCATATCCTCAGGCGCCATGTTGTCAAGCAGCAGGATTTTCGCGCCGGCGTCCAACGCCTCTTCCACTTGCGCTAGATCTTCGACTTCGACTTCGACATTTATCGTGTGCGACTTCTCGCTATTCGCCTTACGCACCACATCGCCAAGATTCATGCCGAGATCGCGCAGCGCCGCAATGTGGTTATCCTTGATGAGAATGCCATCGCCAAGATTTTGCCGGTGATTGTATCCCCCGCCTACCCGCACGGCGTATTTTTCAAGCGCGCGCAAGCCCGGAGTCGTCTTGCGCGTGTCCACGATTCGCACATCGTAACCATCAACTTCGCGCACATAGGCTGCGGTTTCGGTCGCAATGCCAGACAGCCTGCGAATGAAGTTCAGCGATGTTCGCTCCGCCTTGAGCAGTGGATTCATCTTGCCGTTGACGGTGGCAATCAGGTCGCCTGATGACAGGCACTCCCCGTCGCGGACATTGGTGTTGACCACAAACGATCTATCAAATCGCTGAAAAACTGCCAGCGCGATATCCAAGCCCGCAAGAACACCGTTTTCTTTCGCAACGAACGACGCCTTGCCCTGCATGTCCGGCGGAATCAGGATATCGGTTGTCGGATCTCCTATGGATAGGTCTTCGGAGAGCGCTCTGTCTATCAGCGCCTCCGTTTCCAGTGTCATCTGAAACAATGCAGTGTTCCTCATCGCCGTCATCTATGAACAGACCCATCTTGGCGCAGCATCGTCTGCCCAAGACGGGTCAATTACTTAGCTTGAATGGCAATTAAACGCAGCCGCTATACGACTGACAGCATCTTGTCCAGCGAGATGCGCGCCTGCTCTGCGGTATCGTCGTCAACGCTGATTTGGTTCACGACCACGCCCTCATTCAGGCCATCAAGCACCCAACTAAGATATGCCGGATGGATGCGATACATCGTGGAGCACGGGCAGACAACCGAGTCTAGGCAGAATATCGTCTTGTCCGGATTTTCGGTAGCGAGCCGGTTGACCATGCTGATTTCGGTGCCAATGCCGATGACGCTGCCCGGCAGGGCGTCCGCTACCACACGCTTGATGTACTCTGTTGAGCCGTTGGAGTCCGCAGCCTGCACGACATCCATCGTGCATTCTGGATGCACGACCACATGGACATCCGGGTGCGTCGCCCGAGCCTGCTCAATCTGCTGCACAGTAAAGCGCGTATGTACCGAACAATGTCCCTGCCAAAGAATGAGCCGTGCGTTGCGAAGGTCTTCAACGGTGTTGCCGCCCAGTGACTTGAATGGATTCCAGACGACCATTTCGTCTAGCTCGATACCCATTTTCAAGCCGGTATTCCTACCAAGATGCTGGTCCGGCAAGAAGAGGATGCGGCTGCCACGCTCTAATGCCCACTCAAAGGTAGCAGGCGCGTTGGACGATGTGCAAACGATGCCGCCGTTGCGCCCACAATGCGCCTTGATCGCGGCGGTCGAATTCATGTAGGTGATGGGGATAATGTCGCCGTCGTCGCCTAGTTCGTCCTGCAAGTCGTCCCAGCAGTCTAGCACATCGTCTATCCGTGCCATATCTGCCATGGAGCAGCCGGCGGTTAAGTTCGGCAGTATAACCCGCTGATACGGCGCACTGAGTATGTCCGCCGTCTCCGCCATGAAATGCACGCCGCAGAATATAATACTCTCCGCGTTCTTCTGCGTGGCTGCGAACTGCGAGAGGTTGAACGAATCACCGCGATAGTCAGCATACTTGATTATTTCGTCGCGCTGGTAGTGATGCCCCAGGATGACAGCCCTATCGCCTAGCTTCGCCCTTGCGTCAGCGATACGCGTATCAAGCTCGTCCGGCGACATTCGCATATAGCTCACCGGCAATTTTTGCCAGCGAACTCCGGCGCCGAATTCATCCTCAAGAGTTTTCGATTGCAACTCGTCGTCCGTCTGACAGAACGCGGACTGCTCGATTTCGGTAATGGGTATGGTCGGAATTCGCTGCTCGACAACCATAACGATATTCCCTCCAGACGCGCACGACCGGACACAGAAGTGTTAGTGCGCTATCGTCCCCTGCAATGACCAGGGAGCTGTCTTGTCTATTTTCACATTGACCATCTTACCGGAAATATCAGAGTATTAATCTCCGTCGTTGATGAAAACCAGTTTGTGGTTGCGATTGCGCCCGAACC
>VXRI01000129.1 GCA_009838595.1 Chloroflexota bacterium
GTCCACAGCTGCCGAGGTGCACACATCGCAGCCCATCTCACGCACGCGCTCGGCAAGCACATCGAACACCTCGCCAAAGCTGCCAATCGGGTAGCCCAGCTTTTCCTTTATCATGCTCTTGCCGCGCGATTTGACCCGTGTCTGAATCTTGCCCCAGACCCACGCCATACTGACCTCCCTGAAGTGTTCTTCGCCGAACTTGCCGCGCATCATCGGTCCCCAGAACACATCGTAGCCGCTCTTGCCCACATGCCGCCGCAGCCATTCGTCCGCGGTGACAGATTCATACTTGCGGTAGTCGCGTTGCCGCTGCAAGTACAAGGTCGCGAGCCCGAGCCGTATGCGGGCGGGGAGGCTCATCGCCGAAAACTTTAGGAGGTCCATCGGCGTTACGAAGTCGTAAATCTTGCCGTCAACCAGCGTGCCGACAGTCGAATCTATCCAACGAATTCGATCGCCAAGCCCGATTTCTTCGGTCAATTCCACGATGTCGGTGTCGCTGGTGAACCAGTGGTGATAGCCTTTTTCCAGCGGCGCTCCGCCCACATCGAAGGTCGAAGCCTGTCCGCCGAGAAACGGCGCCCGCTCATACGCGGCGGCGTAATGCCCTTGCTTCGCCAGTTCGTATGCGGCGGCAAGCCCGGCCGCGCCCGCGCCGATTATCCCTACTCGCATCGGTTAACTCGCAATTCGTGTGGAGGTGTACTGCCGTTTCGCCCGCGTGAGTGCGTGTACTGTAGTCAATTGTAGCATTTGTGGGTATATCGGTTTGCCGGTGGTTTGATTCCTGGGTTTATCGTGTCATCGGGATAGTATGTGGGACAGGGATTTTTACTCTAGCGCTGAGATGCATCAAGGGTGAATCTTCGCCATAGTGTTGATAGTTATAAAATCTCCTTGCGGATAACATTTGACGCCATGTTGCGGATTTCGTATAGAATGCTTGTATATGAATTTGCAAAACGACACTGAAAACACAGGCGAGAATGCAGGCGGCAAGCTGAGGCGGCGCGGTATGGCGCAGTACTTGCTGATTGGCTATGTGGTGCTGGCGACGGCGCTGGGCGGGCTGCTTGGCTGGCTGGTCATCAAGAACGCGCACTGGGCGGAGCTGCAAGACGTGCTGCTGTCCACGAATATGACGCTTGTTGCTGCGGCGTGGGCGCTCATCACAATTGCGGCATATTTGCGCGGCGTACGCTGGAAATTGCTACTGAACAACGAGAGCACCGGCGCGACGCGGCTGTTTTTGATAGAGCAGACCGGCGCGGCGCTGGACACGCTCAGCCCTGTGCGTGTGCTGGACGAAGTGGTGCAGGTCGGCATACTCGCGCTCAGGGACAAGCTGCGATTGGGCACGATACTGGCGACGATAGCACTACAGCGCGCGTTCGAATTCACGACGACGGTGTTGGTGCTGGGCGCGGGCGCTCTACTGCTGCCGCAATTGCGAGAATTCCTGCCATGGATAGGCGTCGGACTGTTCTTCGGGCTGGTGGCGCTTATCGCGTTATTCGCGGCTGGACCGCTGCTCGGCCGCGTCAAGATACTGTCGAACGTTCAGATTGTCGCGCAGTTCGCTTCCGCGATACTGCTGCTGCGGCGAGAAAAGCGCCGCGCGCTCGCAGCGTTCCTGCTGTCGCTGACGCAAGCCGGGCTGCTGGGCGCCGCTGGCTGGATGGTCATACTCGCGACCGACTTACAGGTCAGTCTGCCGGCGATGATTGTCATCACGATGGCGATTACATTCTTCAGCAGCACGGTGCCGGGGCTGCCGATGTCCATCGGTACATTCGAGTTCGCGGCGGTGTCGATACTGTCGCTGTGGGGCGTCGGCCACGAAGATGCTATCGCATTCTCAATTATGCTGCACGCGGTGCTGTTCCTATCGCCGATACTATTCGCGATAGTATTCCTGCCGCGCGAAGGCTTGCTGTCCATCAGGGAATTGCGCGCGCTCAACCGCAGGACGCGCGCTCGGATGTCGGCGGCGTCGGGGTCATCGGAGGCAGTGTAGGCAGAGCTGTACGGCGGGTTTGCCTGCGTAATGCTCGGATCGTTTTGAGCGCGCGGGCGTGCAGGAATTACCTGCCTAAGTACCTGCTTGACCGGCGGCGACTTTGCCCCATCCTAACCTTGCCTTGAGGGATTCATATTCATAAGGGTAGGGCATTTGACTTTCCGCAACCACCAATAGGGCGTTCTTCATAGGGGCGACTGGTCGCTCGCTCCTACTTGCGATGTGTGTTCCACCTATACCCCGCTGCATCGGGGACGGCTTGGGCGCGATGATGGGTGTAATGGGGTTGCAAGTATGGGTCAGCGAAGCTACGCCACCGCCTCTTCTATTTCTTCTTGTGGGACTGGTCCCTGGAAGCCGCAGGATGCGTCTAGGCAGCGGGCACTCTTGCGTCCGCGTCCACGCGTTACTAGCAGCTTGCCGCAGTCGGGGCACGGTTGCGGTAGTGGATTGGCGGCGAACTTGCACTCCGGGTAGTTGGAGCAGCTGTAGAATATCCTGCCGTTCTTGCCCTTTTGCTTGCGCTCCACTAGAACGTTACCGCAGTCGGGGCAGTCCACGCCTACGGGCAGCGGCTTGGCGTTCTTGCACTCCGGGTAGCCGGTACAGGCGAGAAAGCGTCCGTTGCGGCCGGTCTTGACCACCATCGGACGTTCGCACTTCTCGCAGTATTCGTCCACATCTTCGCTGACAAGCTCACGGATGGCGCGCTCTTCGGGGCTTTCCAGCGGCTTGGTGTTCTTGCAGTCCGGATATCCGCGGCAGGCTATGAAGCGACCGTAGCGCCCAGACTTGATGACCATCTGATTGCCGCAAAGCTCACACGCCTCGCCGGTCTCTTCTTCGAGCCACTCGCGCGGTATCCGCTCGACTTCGCTCATCGTCTTTGCGATGGACTCGTCGAATGGTCCGTAGAACTCCTTGAGCATCGGCTCCCATTGAAGCTCGCCGTCCGCGATGTTATCAAGGCGCTCTTCCATCTGCGCGGTGAAGCCTATATTCATCACATCGGGGAAGTTCGGCTTCAGGAAGTCGGTAACGACCAGCCCGAGCTTAGTCGGCAAGAACCTGCCACGCTCTTTGCGCACATAGTCCCTGTCCATAATCGTGGCGATGATGGGCGCGTATGTGCTTGGCCTTCCGATTCCTTGCTCTTCCATCGCGCGGATAAGCGTGGCGTCCGTGAAGCGCGGCGGCGGCTGTGTGAAGTGCTGGTCCGGCGTGATTTTCAGGCAGTCCAACGCGTCGCCGTCCGCGAGTTCGGGCAGCGGCGGCGTCTCGTCGTCTTCACTCGCGTTGTCATCCGAGCCTTCCATGTACAGAGTGCGGAAGCCGGGGAACTTCATCACCGAGCCGCTCGCACGGAACAGGTACTCGTTATCCGACTTGGAGCTCTTCACGCCAATGTCCACGCGCGTGGAATCGAACAGCGCGTCCGTCATCTGGCTCGCGAGCATGCGCTTCCAAATCAGGTCGTAGAGACGGAACTGTTCTCCATTGAGGTACTGCCGTATGCTCTCCGGAGCGCGCATAATCGAAGTTGGGCGTATGGCTTCGTGCGCTTCCTGTGCGCCCTTGACCTTGCGCGTGTATGTGCGCGGCGACTTGGGCGCGTATTCTGCGCCAAACTTTTCCTTGATGTAGGCGTTCGCTTCCTGCAGCGCCACAGATGCGACATTTGTCGAGTCTGTGCGCATATAAGTGATAAGCCCGACTTCGCCTTCGGGGCCAATAGATATGCCTTCGTAGAGCTGCTGCGCGACCTGCATAGTGCGCCGGGCGGTGAAGCGAAGTTTGCGGGACGCTTCCTGCTGCATCGTCGATGTGATGAATGGCGCGGCGGGTCTGCGGCGGGTCTCGCGCTTGCGCACTGTATCCACCTTGAACTCCGCGCCTTCGATATCTGCGACGATTTCATGCGCGCGGTCGCCGTTGGAGATTTCGATGCGCTTTGTGCCTCTGCCTTTAATCGAGTGCAGCGCCGCCTTGAAGTCAATGCGCTTTTCGCTATCGGCCTGCGCGCTCTTGGCGAGCGTGGATTCGATGCTCCAGTATTCGACCGGCACGAACGCTTCTATCTCACGCTCGCGGTCAACGACTAGGCGCAGCGCGACCGACTGCACGCGGCCGGCGGAAAGCCCACGCTTGACCTTGCCCCACAGCACCGGGCTGAGCCGGTAACCGACCAGCCTGTCGAGAATACGGCGTGCCTGCTGCGCGTCAATCAGGTTGTAATCAAGCTCGCGCGGGTGCTCGAACGCCTCACTTATGGCTTCCTTCGTGATTTCGTGGAACACCACACGCTTGACCTTCGACCGCGCGATATTCGCCGCTTCGAGCAGATGCCACGAGATTGCCTCGCCTTCGCGGTCAGGGTCGGTGGCGAGATAGACCACATCGGCGTCTCGTGATGCTTTGCGGAGCTGCGTTACAATCTTCTTCTTGTCCGGCATCACCATGTATTCCGGGTGAAATCCGTCGTCGTCAATCAAGACGCCGTGCACGCCCGGCTTGCCGCGCTTCTTTTTGTCGGACAGGTCACGCACGTGTCCCATCGACGCAAGCGTCTGGTACTTGCTGCCAAGAAACCGCCCTACGGTGCGGGCTTTCGCCGGGGATTCTACTACTACCAGATCTTTACCCATTCTTGTGATTCTTCCTCTCACACTGCACTTGCCGAGTGTTCGCCCGAGACCTCGCGCATTCTTACATAGTTCATGCCGCCGACTTGCTTCACAAGCCCTTTGAGTTCCATCATCGCCAGTGTGCTGCTTACATCGGGCGCCGTACGCCCGGTGCTGCGGCACACTTCATCCACATGCACCGGGTCGAAGGTGATATAGCGGAGCAAATTCGCTTCATCGTCGTCCTCGGGGAACAATGCCGCCATTTCAATCTGCCGCTCAACGGCGGTGAGATTCAATTCTTCTAGCACATCTTCGTATGAAGTTACTAGCTTCGCCTCGCCTTTTCTTATCAGTTTGTTCGTGCCTTCGCTGTTCTTGGAGAAAATGCTGCCCGGCACGGCGAAGACTTCCCTGCTTTCTTCCAATGCCTGCCGCGCCGTTATCAGAGCGCCGCTCTTTCCGCCCGCTTCGATGACGAGCGTGCCGAGCGTCATGCCGCTCATAATCCGATTGCGGCGCGGAAAATTGCGCGGGTCCGGATTTGTGCCAAGTGGGTATTCCGACAGCAGCGCGCCATTATCCACAATTTGCTCCGACAAATTGGTATGTTCCGGCGGGTAGATATTGTCTAGCCCGCTGCCTAGCACGGCGATAGTGCGCTGAGCGGCGTCTAGCGTAACTCGATGCGCTGTGCCATCAATGCCGCGCGCGAGGCCGCTTACGATTGTAACGCCCGCACGCGCAATATCATAGACAATTTGCTCGGCAACTTGCCTGCCGTAGTGCGACGGGTTGCGCGTGCCCACGATCGCGACCGAGCGCGCGTCTTCCGGAAGCAGGGTGCCACGGATGTATAAAAGCGGCGGCAGATCGTAGATTTCTTTCAGCCGCGCGGGGTATTCGTCATCGTGCCATGTGAGCGCCCGTACGCCGCTTCGCAGTAGTCTATCGGCTTCGGCATCGGGATCAACGGTACGCCTACCGTCCACTACCGCGCGGATAGCGCGCCTGTCCAGCCCTGCCGCTCTAAGCTCGGCTGCGCTCGCCGCCCACGCCTCTTCCATCGAGTCGAAGTGGCTTTCAAGCCGCTGAAACCGCGCTCTGCCGATGCCGCTGGTGCGGTTGAACGCCAGCCAGTATTTGATTTGCTCAATTTCCATCTGAAAAATATATGTGCCTAGTGTTACAGCAGAATTACTGGGAGGAACATAGAGACGATATAGTGCGGGGATATTTCGTGCCTAACTGCAATTCGTGCTCGGCTACACCATCGTCCCTACACCACAGGCCAAGTTGAAGGGAACGATATGCCGGTCTTCGCCAGCAATTCTTCGCCTATGGCTTGCAGACGCTGAATAAGCTGCCATTCGTCCACATAGGTTGGCTTGTAGTCTTCGATGACCACCCTGCCGTCCACGATGACAGTGTGCACGCTGCGGCCGTCGGAATTATAGACGAGGGTATTGACTTGGTTGAACACCCTGCGCCATTCTGCGCGGCGCGTGTCGAAGAGCACCATGTCCGCCTTCTTGCCGACTTCAATAGAGCCAATTTCGTCCGCCAGGCAGAATGCTTCCGCGCCGCCGATTGTGGCGAGTTCCAACGCAGTCTCCGGCGGTATCATGCTGATGTCCTCCCGCCCATCTTTGTACAGCACGGCGGCGAGATACATCGCGCGCATCGTTTCCATCAGGTTGGAGTTATTCGGTGCGTCCGTGCCCAAACCAACACTGATGCCGCGATCGAGCAGTTCTGGTAATTTGCCGATGCGCGTGATGCCGGTGCCCTGCTTCAGGGTTTGAGACGGGCACATCACGGTTGTGGAGCCGCCGCGCGCCATCGCGTCCATCTCGGCGTCGTTCACGCCTATCAGATGCGACAGCAGCACATTTTCGCCCATCACACCAATCTTTTCGAGATACTCTACCGGGCGCAAGCCGTGCTCTTGCAGACTGTCTTCGACCTCAGACGGCGAGTTGCTAGTATGCAGCGTTATGCCCGTGCCGTATTCGTCCGCGAGGCGTTTCGCGCCACGCAGCATTTCTTCCGTGGAAAAGCTCGGGGAAAACGGCATTGCCCACGCGCGTACGCGGTCGTTCAGCCGGTGGTCGTACTCCCGGATGGCGTGTTCCATAATAGCGATGGCTTCGCCGGTCTCGTACTGCGGCAGGTTGACCGGATTCGGCTTGTCAGTAACATGCATTCCGACGATGATTCGGCAACCGGACTCGTTATATGCATCCATGCACGCGTCGATAAACTTGGTGCTGCCAGGGTCCATGAAGCAGGTCGTGCCGCCCTTCAGCATCTCGGTGATGGCGAGCAGGGATGTGCAGTATTCTGCCTCTTCGTCGAGTTCGCCTTGTAGCTTGAACACATTCGGCAGGTAGTCTGCCCCCAGCGTGTCGGGGAAGATGCCGCGTGTGGCGTGGGCGTAACTGATGTGCGCGTGGCCATTTATCATTCCCGGCGTGATGACCATCTCGCTGGCGTCTAGCACGCGATCCGCCGGCACGGATTCCATCTCGCGCGCCTTGCCAACCTGCGTGATGCGCCCGTCTTCGACGAAAATCGAACCGTCCGTGATGATGCGCCTGCCTGCGTCCACCGTCAGGATGAAGCGCGCGTTGTGTATCTTCAAAGTGCTGCCGTTGCTTGCCGTGCCATTTGCCATGATGATTGCCCTGTCGATTGTCTATCCGGTTATCAGCGTGAATATACACGAATCCAGCTGACCTATTCTACATGAGGTGATGACACAAATGTTAGTTCTGCCCTACCCATCTTGTCTATCACGCCCATTCTTGCCTAGCCTGTTAGACGGTGAGTGAAACGAATTCGGCGCTTCGGACTTCGCGCTCGGCGATGTGGCGGATGTAGGTGCGCAGCAGGCGTTCCATATCCTTGCGGATACCCTCCGGTACAGTCAGCGCTTCCACCTTGTCGAACGCCAATTCGCGCTGTATAAAGCGCAGCGTCTTCATCGTGTTCATCGGCAGGGGTAGCAGTGCGCCGCTCGATTCTGCGCGGCAGTTTGGGCAGATTGCGCCGCCGCTTTCGCACACGAATAGGTGGTCGCCGGGCTTCAGCCACGCGCGGCACTCTACGCAGTGCACCAGCTCGGGAGTGTAACCTGTCACATCGAGCAGGCGAATCTCGAACCAGCGCAGCAGCAGGTCAAGGTTGCTGGCGTTCTCAAGCCAGGTCAGCGCACGGAGCAGAAGCGCGTACATTTCTCGGTTGCCGTTGCCTTCCATCGAAAAGCCGTCCACGAGTTCGGCGATGTACATCGCGCGGGAGACTCGGCGCAGGTCGGCGCGTATGCCGCCGTAGGTGTTTATCGCAGACGCTTCGTTGATGGTGTCGAGATTCCTGCCCATGGAGACGGCAACGGACGCGCGGTTCAGCAGTTCTAAGTGCCCGCCGAACCTGCTCTTCATGCGGCGCACACCCTTCGCCACTGCCCGCACCTTGCCCTTGTCCGGCGAACACAGCGTCAGAATGCGGTCTGCCTCGCCAAGCGGCATTTGCCGCACGACCACGCCCTCGGTGCGGTATGTTCTGAATCTGCTCAAACGGTCAGCCTGCCAATCCGAATCGTTGATGCCAGCCCTGCGCAGGACAGCGCGGTAAGCGACTTATAACTCTTGCCTGCCCTCTATGGCGCGGCCGAGCGTGATGTCGTCCGCGTACTCCAAATCGCCGCCGACGGGCAAGCCTCGCGCCAGGCTGGTGATGCGCACGCCAAACGGCGATATGAGCTGCTGAATGTACATCGAGGTCGCATCGCCTTCGAGGTTGGGATTGATTGCGAGAATAATCTCTTCGATGTCGTCTGCCTGCAACCTATCGAGCAGCGGGCGAATGTGTAGGTCTTCGGGCCCAATGCCATTCTGCGGCGATATGACGCCGTGAAGTACATGGTACAGTCCTCGGTATATGTTCGTGCGTTCCAGCGCAATCACGTCAAGCGCGTCTTCTACTACGCAGATGCGCGTTCTGTCGCGGCGCGGATTGGCGCAGACGATGCAGAGGTCGGTCTCGGCGATGTTGTAGCAGACGCTGCACAACACGACGCGCTCCTTAACAGCAACAATCGCCTCCGCAAGCGCGAGTGCATCTTCCTCGGGCATCCGGACGAGGTAGAATGCGAGGCGTGGCGCCGTTTTGGGGCCTATGCCCGGCAGCTTGCTAAACTCGTCCGCGAGCCGCGCGACGGGCGCAGCCGCACGCACGCTGTCAGTCGTCATTCGTCAGCTCCCTTGTCTTTAGACCATCATCATCTGTTCGGAACCATGGCTTCGGCGACGCGGCGCTCGCTTGAAAGTGGCTTGCGGCGCGACACGCGGATATTCTGCGCCTCTGCCCGATAGCAGTTCTTCAATGGTAAGAACCTGGGTGCGCGGGAAGTGGTGATTCGGGTAATGTTCAGGCACATAGAAACCGCTTGATACCGCTTCTCTAAGCATCGGACCTGTCGGCTGTCGCAGCGTGATAAACAAGCCGATTTCAGCCTGTTCTCGTTCAACGACGCCCTTCAAGTCTCTCACCTGCGACACATTCACATTCCCGCTCTTGACTTGCACAATTATCCGCTTCGCTTTGCCGCTGTTGTCATCGAAGAAGTTGATATACCCGTCAATGCCAGAATCCGCGCCCCTTCGCTTGTCCTGCGCGGGTCTTGCGTCCACCAGCCCCAAAGCCCACCATTCGAATTGGTATCGGTCGTGCTGCGCCAATGCCTGCGCGCTTGCCAAGTCTTTCGGATCCCCCACAACCTCATACGGGCGCAAACCGTCGCCGAAAGAATCGTGCAGCCTGTGGCGAATCAGTGCTATCGCAAGATGAGTGATGTCTATGCCTATCCACCGTCGCCCCAGCCGCTCCGCAGCCGCAGTCGCCGTGCCGCATCCGCAGAACGGGTCCAGAACCACATCGCCTTCGTTGCTGCTGGCGGAGACTATGCGTTCCAGCAACGCCTCGGGCTTCTGCGTCGGGTAGCCAAGCCGCTCGCGCGCCTGCGAGTTTATCGGCGGGATGTCCGTCCATACATCGGTTAAGGGTCGCCCCGGAGTGTCGTCAAGATACCGCTTGTAGTTCGGCATTCCCGTCGTGGTAAAGGCGATTCTGCCTTCCTCCATTAGGCGGTCAATACGTTCTTGCGTCCATGACCAATGACGACCTGAAGGCGGCTCTATGATTCTGTCGCCAAAGCGTCTAGCCGGTCCCGCTCCCGCTCCGTGCGCAGGCGCTAACCTATACCGGCGTCCATCGTTGTCAACATAGACATAGTGACTCTGAATGTACTCGCTGGAATGCGGCTGATACTGTGGATTCCAAGTAATATCGCCCGACTTGGAGTAGTAGAATATGGTGTCATGCACGGAGTTATAGCTGCTTGCTCCACCATGCGAGCGTGAGCGCTGCCAGATGATTTCTCTTCGGAAATTCCTTGCCCCGAACACCGCGTCCAACAGCATCTTCAGGTAATGGCTGGCAGTAGGGTCGCAGTGCAAATATATGCTGCCCGTCTGTCTGAGGACGCGATGCAGTTCTATCATTCGCTGCGCCATCATCGTCAGATACGCCATCATGTCGTTCTGCCCCAGAAACGAACGCATCGACTGAAGCATGTCCGACAACGCGCTTGGTCCGTCCGTGACCACCTCGCGGTAAGCAAGTTCGGACTCGATGCCCCAGTGCCAAGTGTCGTCAAAAGCGGTTATTTGCGCCGACGACTCCTCACCACCCCGCTCTCTGAACAGCACATTGTAGGTGGCGTTGGAATTGAACGGCGGATCCAGATAAATCAGGTCAACGCTCTCATCGGCGACATGCTCTCTGAGAATTTCCAGATTGTCGCCGAAATACAGCCTGTTGTTCCAATCTTGGCTTGTCATCCAATTATCCCCACCGCAATATCCTGCCTATCCTGCCCATCGATGTAAATTAGAGCATGCCCGGTGGCAGCATGCCGCCGGTGAGCGCGCCCATCTTGTCTTGCGCCATCTGCTGCGCCTTGTCCAGGCCTTCGTTGACCGCCGCCATAACGAGGTCTTCAAGCATGTCCACATCTTCCGGCGACACGACATCCGGATCGATAGTGATGGATTCGACCTTCATCTTACCGCTTACGACCGCCTTCACCACGCCACCGCCTACGCTCGCCTCGACGGTCGCACTTTCGAGTTCCTCCTGCAGCTTCATCATCTGCTTCTGAATCTGCTGCGCCTGCCGCATCATCTTTCGATTCATCATGGTTTTCTGACCTCTCTTTCGCCGATTACTCGTGCGCCCATAGATTGTGCTGCCTGAACAAGGTGGCTCGTCTGCGAGGGGCGCTTGG
>VXRI01000152.1 GCA_009838595.1 Chloroflexota bacterium
ACTTTCTATTGCTCAATTCACCCTCTGATTCCAACTAGCACCAATGGTTACTATATCTATATGGGTACTACCGGAGAAGTTCTGCGGACACTTCGCAGTAATCCAAGAGGTGTTCGATTTGCAGAGTTAGTCAGGATTTGCAATCGATATTTTGGTGAGCCACGTAGAAGAGGGACCAGCCATAATGTTTATCGTACACCTTGGCAAGGAGACCCAAGAGTGAACATTCAGAATGATAGAGGCATGGCCAAACCCTATCAAGTTCGTCAGGTAATCAGGGCAATCGAGAGATTGGAGAGCATGCGATGACAGACCGTTACACCTACCAAGTAACATGGTCGCCTGAGGATGGTGAATTTGTCGGACTCTGCGCCGAGTTCCCTTCCCTGAGCTGGCTGGCTGCTACCCCTGATGAGGCATTTTCTGGTATTCGGCAACTCGTAATCGACTGTGTCGCCGACATGTACTCTATGGGTGAAACTGCGCCTGAGCCGTTAGCCGAAAGAACCAGTGTTGGAGGCTTCTAATTAGCGCAGGCGCACCTTAAACTGCGCGGGGTCTTGTCCAGCGCGTTCGATTACTATGAGAGAGTTCCTGATACAAGCTTGCGGCGGGCTAGTGTTCATCTCAATATAAAACCCCTCTATCCTAGTCATATAAGTGAACTCTGTGCCAGTGGGGTGAACTGGTCTGTCTGCGATTATGTATCTGCTCGCATGTCGTATAGGGCAGTGACTTCGGTCGAGATAATGGTTGTCTATCAACCAGCGAATGGTCTCCCGCATGACATGCGTCCATCGTCCAGCTCGCACTATTCTATTGTCTGGAAATTGGACGTCTAGCGGTGAAGGGTTACGACCATTGCGGCCCCTTCTTATGTTCAAATCGGACATAGGAATCCAGTCAGCATTGTCGTAATTCCTAATACCGCTTGCTGAGAATACAGGTGCTGATGTGTGGGATGATGCAGACGGAGTATCAAACCGCACCTTGAACTGCGCGGGGTCTTGCCCAGTGCGTTCGATGATAATTATCGCGTTTTTGACAAGGTCTTTTGCACTGTAGTTACCTTCAACGAATAAGTGGTCAGCAGATTGTTGGGCTATAAATTCTTTTCCATTCGGATGTTTCGGACTATCAGAGACAACATATCTTGAATTACGTCGGACACGCCAGTTCGATGAATTCAAATAGCCGCTCGCCTGTAACCATCGAACTGATTCAGTTACTATCGTATTCCATCGCCGAATTTGCGAAAGGCTGTTATCTGGGAATTGAATTTCCGTAGGCGGAGGGCTTCTTCCTATCACGCTTAAATCGGACAGAGGGATCCATTCCCCATCACCTGTACCGCCTGTAATTTCATGCATGGACACTGCTTGCGGTGTGTTTGCACGCTCCCGCTGATAAGTCGTCGTCCTCAGAAACTCCGACGCCGATTGCGGTTCCGATATGCGCGGCGCTTCGGGTTGAGCAGCTGATGCGGGCGAATAACTTTGTGCGGGCTCAAGTGGTTCTGCTTCTGCCTGTTGTTCTTGCGGCTGTGGTTCTATGATTGGCGCTTGTGCGGCGCTCACGCTGCCTGCCGCCACGCCTGGACGCCAGAGCGCCAGCGCTTGTAGGCATACTTCTGCTGATGATACTGCAATTAAGTCAAATAATATGACGCTCATATCGCTAGCGGGGCGTTCCGTGTCGAAAACCTCCCAATGTTGCCCGTCGGTTGTGGCGAAGTAGCGCGCTTGCCTGTTTGGATCCATAGCGTACTGAATTGCTTGACTTGCGCCGGCCTGCAACCCGCTTCCTAGCTTCTTTGCTTCAACCACCATCACGGGTTGTCCGTTGGTAAGCAATACATAATCGGGGCGTCCGCGGCCAAGCCCTGATGTGTCCTCCGGTGTGACCTTCATGGGATCAGAAGTATCCCAGCCGAGTTCGCGCAGCAGTGGGTCTATCAGAGCGTAGCGCGTGAGCATCTCGTTGCCGCTCAGCGCAGCGCGATGTTGGTCTATGCGCCTGCGCAGCAATTCTACCAGTTCATGTAGGCTTTCCAGCATCATTGCTACGCGCCTCTCTGTATCCCTATACTATACATTCGTGTCAGTCCATTTGCGCGGATTATAGCACGGCGCAATTGTATTTATGTATAATCCCTACTGAACAATGAACCGACCGACGGTCATACTGACTAACTGAAGTGCTAGCCAAAGGAGCGTCTAGTTGTATCCTCCACACACATTTGCCGCAAACCCGCTTGACAGAGGAGAGGTCGAACGGCGCGACGAAGGCTGGATTGCGGCGCAGGCGCAGCTCCCTCAGAGCCAATTCTTACCGTTCAGCAACCTGAATGTGCTGCTCGGCGACGACCCCGCGCCAACACTAGGCTGGCTGTCGCCGGATGGGATACCTTCCGACGGCTTGACGAGTACGCCCACGATGCTCGGCATGATGGACGGCGCGACTCATTTCGCTATCGAGGTGAACGAGGACGCCGCTGCGTTCATCGAAGATTGGACCGATATGAGATTCGTGGACTGCCGCGCGGCGGGCGAGTCGCTGCCGGGGCCCGAAGGTGGCATCGTGGCGCAAGCGCGCGCGCAGCTCGACTGGCACAGGCGGCATAGGTTCTGCTCGGTGTGCGGGCAGCCGACGGAGAAGCGGCGCGGCGGTCAGATGCGCTTCTGTCCGGCATGCAAGGCACAGCACTTTCCGCGCACCGACCCTGTGGTCATCGTGGTCGTGGAGGATAAAGAGGGCGACCGCTGCCTGCTAGGACAATCGCGCGGTCGGCTGCAGCGCATGCGGATGTACTCGGCTCTCGCGGGCTTTATGGACCAGGGCGAGGCGATTGAGGAAGCCGTTGCGCGCGAGATTATGGAAGAGGCGGGCATTGAAGTGAAGAACGTGCGCTACCATTCTTCGCAGCCTTGGCCCTTCCCGTCGTCGCTGATGATAGGCTGCATCGCTGAAGCCGCCACCACGGACATCAATATGGACGCAGAAGAGATGACGGATGTGCAGTGGTTCACGCGCTCCGAGGTGCTGCTGGCGCTGAAAGGCAAGAGCGAGCGCTTAACGGTGCCCGCGCCGCTTGCGATAGCTCACCACTTGATTAAGTCTTGGGCGATGGGAGAATAGCGATACATAGAGCAGGTAACTCACCCCATGCCGCCCGTTATCCCCTGCGGAATGCGCCGCGCCGCCTCTTCAGTGAGCCACTTGCGATCGATCTTGTTTGTGCCGGATACGGGGATTTCGTCAAGGAAGAAGACGCGGCGTGGGTGGGCGTAGGCGGGACCGTTGTCGAAGAAGAACTGCTTGAGAGCCATCTCATCGGTATCTTCGCCCCTGTGCAGCACTACCCACGCGACCGGCGCTTCGCCCTTGACCTGATGCCGCGCCGACACAACGCTCACGTCCGCGACCGCCGGATGCGTCAAGATGATGGTCTCCACTTCCTTCGGGTACACATTCTCGCCGCCGCAGTTAATCATGTCGTCCACGCGACCTTGGAAGTAGATGTATCCCTGCTCATCTGCGTACACAAGGTCACCCGACTTCACATAGCCGTCGGGCGTCATCTTCTCGGCAGTTACATCGGGCTGTTTGTAATAGCCGAGCAGATTGGGCGGGCCCTTGCTCCAGAGCTCACCGATTTCGCCGGGTTCACAGTCGCGCATGTCGTCTTCCAAGTCCACGATGCGGATGTGCACATCCATCACGGGCAACCCGCAGCTGCCGAGTTTCTTCAATCCCCAGCGCGGCGTCAGCACATTCGCGCCTGCTTCAGTCAGGCCGTAGCTCTCCACGACTTCGCAGCCGAAGACCCGGTTAATCTCCTGCATCAGCTCTTCAGGCACGGGCGCAGAGCCGCAGGACAGGAACTCGAAGGATGTTACATCGTTCGCATGAAGCGCCTCGCGTTCGGCGAGCATCAGGCTGTACATCGATGGTGTGCCGGACATGAATGTGGGTCTGTGCCTGTCAATCGCCTCGATAACGGGGACGGCGGCGAAGTCCGGCAGAATCGCAGCAGAGCCGCCGACATACAGCATCGGCATTAAGCTGCCCCAGAGCGCGTTCGCGTGGTACAAGGGGCCGACAATGAGCGCGCGGTCGGACTGCACGTGCATCATCGCGCGCGTGTTAGAGCGCGCCGTCCACCACTTGCTCGCGTGGCTGAGCAGACAGCCTTTGGGCCTGCCTGTCGATCCGGATGTGTACATCATCATCGCCACATCGTCGTCTTCGACTTCCGCCGTCGTGAAGCCATTCATCTCTGCGGCGAGCAGTGTTTCGTAATCGAGCATGCCCGGCATATCGCCGTTAACCAGCAATGTGTGCTCAATGCTCGCAACACCATCGTGAATCGCCTGTGCCTTGTCAGCGAGCTCTTCGTGCGCTATGAGGATGCGCGAGTCGCTGTGCGCCGCGATATATGTCAGGGCGTCGTTGCCCAGCTTGATGTTCGCTGGCACTGCCACTGCGCCGATGCGAATGATGCCGAACAGACTTTCCACGAATCGGTAGTCGTTGGTCATCAGCAGCATCACCTTGTCGTCCCTGCCGATGCCCAATCGCGTGAGCGCCGCCGCGACCTGCTGTGTGCGTGTTTCCAACTCTGCATAGGTGAGCGAGACTTCGCCCTGCTGTATCACGGTCTTGTTCGGATACAATGCGACCGGCCGCCAGAAGAGTTCGCCGAAGTTCTTGGATGGATGCTTCTCCACATTCACAGTCATGGCGTGATAATCACCTCATCGAAGTCTTTCATCTTGCTTTTGAGACTACCCCAAATACGACATTTCCGTAGAGGACGGGTAAGGCACAATAGGCTTGGCGGTGAAACGGCGTGCTTACTTATGGCGTGATGATCACCTTCCCGAAAATCTCGCGATCTTCTAGCAGGCGGTGTCCCTCAGCCGTCTCTTCGAGCGGCAGCACTGCGCCTATGACAGGAATGATACTGCCATCTTGCACCTTGTCAAGCAGGTCTATCAGGTCTTGTCTGCGCCAGCCGTCCGAGCCGAGAATATCCATTTCCCGACGCCAAATGTAGCGGATGTCGGTTGGCGGCTCGAAGCCGGCGGTTGCGCCGCAAGTCAGGATGCGCCCGCCGTGCCTTACCGCCTTAAGGCTGCGTACCCAGCTGTCGCCGCCTGTGTAGTTGACCACCACATCTACGCCTTCGCCGCCCCTGATGCCGCGTACATAGCGGTGAAATTCCGGATGTTCCGTGTAGTTCACCAGGTGGTCTGCGCCTAGGCTTTTGAGTTGCGCGAGCTTGCCTGTACTGCTTGCGGCGGCGAACACTTCGCAGCCGAGCATCTTGGCAATCTGTACCGCGCCCGTGCCCACGCCACCGCTCGCGCCCAGAATCAGGATGCTCTCGCCCACTTGTAGCCTGCCGCGCGTGATGAGCATTCGCCAAGCCGTGCCGTACGCGATGGGCAGCGCGGCGGCTTGTTCATAGGTAACATCATCGGGCAGGGGAATAGCGTTGTCCGCGCTGATGGCGAAGTACTCGGACAATCCACCCGTCGCGCTCTCGCCGAGTGCGCCGATTGTCTCATCGGGCATCGTGATTGCCGGATCTATGAGCAGGCGCTGCCCAATGCTCACCGAATCCACGCCACTGCCGAGTGCGACGACTTCGCCCGCGATGTCGCCGCCGGATATGCGCGGTAGGTCGATGGGCAAGCCCGGCATGCCGCGCCGCACGAATATGTCTAGGTAGTTCAACCCGACCGCCTTGACGCGAATCAGTATATCGCCGGACGACGGCACCGGGTCAGCGACTTCTTCAATAATGAGCTTGTCACGGCCACCATGTTCGTGTATGACGACTGCTTTCATAATTCCCCAAAGTCCCTTCCCGCTTGATGGGAAAGTTTATTGTGACGGCGAATGTGTACCTGGGCACTTAGGAACGCCTATTGTGGCGCAGACGCGCTCGACTTCGTGAGCGTCTCTCGTGGCGCCGCGTTGTTGACCAGCGTAGATCGGCCGACTGCGACGAGTCTGCCTTCGGTCGTGCGTATCTCAACATCGGCGACGCCAACGGTGCGTCCTGTCTTGACTGCCTTGCCGCGCGCTATCAGATCGGTGTCGGGTCCCACCATTCGCAGGTAGTCCACTTGCAGGTTCATATTTGGCGCGTCCTTGCCCGTGCTGCTCATCATCGCAAAGCAGGTGGTCAAGTCTGCGAGCGTGGAAATGATGCCGCCGTGCACGCTCAAGCGGTCGTCCGACGCCAGAAACTCTTCGCGAAACGGCATGCGCACTTCAACCTCGCCACCATTGGCATGCAGCAGTTCAACGCCAAGCCAGCGATGATATGGGGCTTCTCGAATTCGCTTGTGCAAGTCCATCTCAACGCACCTCTCACCGTATCAGGGCAATATCTGACCGAATTTCATCGAGACTAATGCTATACAGCAAGGCAAGTCATTTCAACCGCTCGCAGCAATAACGCTGTGATTTCCCCTGATGATAAAAGAAATGATAGCAAAGAAAATGCGCCCAGCGAAAACTGAGCGCATTATGTAGGTCAATTGAGGACTGCCGAGTAAACAGTCCCTTCCCCCAAAGGAGGAATGTTAGGATGAGGCCAAGATCGTCTCATGCTAGTTGCGTCCGGCATGCCCATCACGTCGGAAGCGTGCTCACTCAATCGAACAACTGCTAGTCCGCAGCCACCGAGTCATGTTCATACCACTCCGGACCTTCTTCGCCGGGTTCGGGCAGGACGAAGCCGCCTTCCATAGTTTGAGACGCTTTGCCCTCGGTTATCCTGCCGTCTATGTCGTCTCGCGAAATGCCGGTAATCTCCACGAATGCGCCCAGCAGTTCGCTGAGCAGCTGATCCTTGACCTCCTGCGGGCGTCCGGCACGGTTGCCGCCGTCCATGTAGTATGGCGTGCCGCTGTCGTAGCCGGTTTCGCCGCCCTCGGGATACTCGATGAACTCGCAGTGCACAAACGATCGAGGCGCACCCGTCTCACCGCAGTGAATGTCGGTGAATGCCTTGGCGACCGCCTTCCTTGTCTCGAATTCGACTGAGTCTTCCGGCACGATGCACTTGTAATACGGCATTTATTCTCCCTCTATTTTATCCTCTTGTAACCTGTATTTGATTCGCTATTGCGGGTCGCGGACTGACACTATCAGCTCGTCCACGGAGCAGCCCGTCTCAGCGCGCCACATGTCCAAAAGCTGCTTCATGAAGTCCTCGCGCGTCTCTTGATCTATCGGCTCGGTGAGCTGCCCGCGAATCATCGACGTTGTGGATACTTCTCCTCCACGAAAGCCGAATCCGTTGCGAATTTCGTTGTACTCGAGCGGGATGCTGCCCGCATCGATGTCGAGCACCGATGCACTGATGCGCCTGATATTGGCAGCCAACTTGGCGCGAAGATCGTCAGGAACGACGCCTTCTTGCACGATGCATGTATAGTTTATCAAGAGGCGCTCCTTTTCTGAGCAAACTTGCGACGACGGACGCGGATCTATGACCGCCGTTGAGGTTATCACACGGCTTATTTTCCTGCAAATGACACTCGCTTGGGTACCGTCTAAAAAGCGGTTGGAGATTCGCATGGAGAGAGGACTCTTGCATCCTAAATTGCGTACAGGCTTGTAATATGACGGATATTTCGGAACGTAAATACTGTTCAACAGCAATTCGGGAGAGTGTTATAGAATGGCAGTTCCATATTGACAAGGATCTTGGTATGAAAGGAAACCACCAATGCTATTCCTAGCGATAAGCAGCCCGCACCCGACGCGCCCGTCCGATGTGCGCGAGCAGCGCAAGTTATATTGGCCCTGGGCGCAGGACAAGCTGGACAAAGGGCTGGCGCGCGCATTCTACGCACGCACCGGACGCGGCGCGGTCGCGCTGTTCGATGTCGCATCCAATGAAGAATTACACCGGCTGCTGACCGAATGGTCGGAGATGATCCCGGCTGAGTTCGAGATTTACCCACTGCTGGATCCCGATGCCGCTGTGCAGTTCCTGAACGAGGGCTAATTTGAAGTAAGAGCTAATGCGTGAGCGATAGTGTGTAAACTAGTCCGCGTACCCTGTCAGCTCGACGTAACCGCTGCCGCTGATTGGCTCGCTCGCTGAAGTGCCTTCGATCCGCACCGCGCCTTCCCAGTAGCGCACGATAGTGTCGAGTTCTTGGTCGCTGATGTACGGTGTAATCACTATGTCCAGCGAGTCACCGGACGGATCAGAGGCAGAACCGTCATCGGACATGCGGAATCGCCAGCGCGATGGGTATGTGCCACCGTTCGGGCTTTCCCACCAGTCAAGCACATCCAGCCGAATATGCTTGCCGTCGATGCTGGCATAGCTGCCGTCCGTTTCGATCACCGTGCCCAAGTGCAGCGCGCGACCGTTGACATCGTGCGGGCGCAGCACGCCGTACATTATGTCGCGGCCATCGGACAATTGCATAGAGAACCAATCCCAACCCTCGTGTTCTGTGGATAGTTGCGTCGAACTCCATTCTCTATCCAGCCAGCTGAGCCCGCTTACCGCGAATGTCTGCCCGTTTAGAGTAATCGTCCCGTCGGTCGGCAAGCGTGTCAATGAGTAGTAGTACGACGCCTCTCCATGTGAGAATCCCTTTCGGCTTAACCCACCTTCGCCGTTCAGCACGACGCCCTTCCCATCGCGCAGTGTCAGGTCGATTCCGACACCTGCACTAGCGGCGTACAGGCGCATGGGCAGAGTGTCGTCGCCGGTTGCGGCAACAGACCAGTCTTCCAGCCACACTCGAAATGGCGTGGTTGGCGAACTCGCCGCGCCTGCCAAGCCGAGCGCATCGCGGCTGTATCGCTCGAAAGCGTAGAAGTCTTCATCTTGCACATCGGTCAGCGCGAAGTGCGCCGTGTACATCTGCCGCGCCGCCCAATCCGATGTGCGATCGAATTCGCCCGATGTTATGCCGACCCTGAAGAATGTCAGCTCGTAGCCGAAGTGCCTGCTGTCGTGCGTGTCGAGATTTCCGGTGAAATACCACCATTCGAGCGCGTAATCAGGATGCGGGCCATGGTCTTCAGGGAATGCAAATTGGCGCGGCGCGGTTACGCTCTTGAATCCGGCGTCTGTCGTGCGCAGCGCATCGGGCAATGACAAGCTTGCGCTCACTTCCGCCTCGACTCCTGCGCGAGTTAGCGCATACACGGCGCCAGCCAGCGTCGCCATGACTATCGCAAGGCAAATCGCCGCAACCATGAGGCGCAACGAGCTATTCTTCATGCAGCACCTCGGCGGGGGACGAGTACGACATTCGGATTGCGGGATAGATTGCTGCGAGCAGCGCGGCGGCGGCGGCGATGACGACCGCCTGTGCCAGAATGGTCGGGTAAATTCCCATGTCCATCGACCAGCCGAACGACCTGCGATTCACCACGAATATCAAAATCGCGCCTTGAATCAGTCCGAGCGGCACCGCGAGTATGCCCGCCGCTACGCCCATCAGCCCAGTCTGCGCGGTGAACATTAACCACACTTGGCGCGGTGTGAAGCCTATGGCGCGCAGCGTGCCGAACTCTGTGGCACGCTCCATCTGTATCGCCATCAGCGCGCTCAGCACGCCCACGAACGCCACACCGATGGATAGCGCGTGCACTACGGAAGTGATGGCAAAACTGCGCTCGAACACCTCCAGCGCGGCAGTCTTCAACTCGGCATTAGACCGTATCCTCGCATCCGCGTCGCTGCCGATAGCGCTATCCACTGACATCATTAGAGCGTCGATGCTAACACCATCAGCCGCGCTTACGCCGATTCCGGTCACTCTGTCGTCGTCCCAGAAGCGGTTGTACGCCTTGCGGCTTATCATCACCTTGCCGTTCGCGGAGTTTCGGTAGTCGTAGTATATGCCCGCCACAGGAAACTCGCGTACCCCTTCGCGCGTCAACAATCTGACCGTATCGCCCAAACCAATGCCGCTGCGATACGCAAACGGCTCCGACACTGCAACGGCATCGTCAGATTGCAACTTGTCCCAGATGAGCGCCGGATCGCCTTCCTTGAAAGTGTTATAGCGCGCGAAGTTGTCGAGAGTCGTGTCGAACGCGAGCAACTCCACTTCGCCGCTTGGCGAGTTCACGGTGGCGTTTCTCACGGTTCGCACGCTTGCCACGCCGTCAAGGCTTCGTAGGCTATCGAGCAGCGCAGGCGATAATCCGGACTCAGTCGCTTGTGAACTGAACGAAGCCGGCGAAATGTAGATGTCCGAGCCGAGCGAATTATCCAGCCATTGCACAACAGTGGCGCGAAAGCTTTGCACCATCGTGTCGATGGAAATTGTGATGGATATGGCGACTGCGAGCGCGGCTATTGCCACGGCGGTACGGCTGATGGACGCGGCGATTCCACGTGCCGCCATCGCTCCCATCGCACCGAACAACCTGCCCATCAGCGGCGTGAGTGCGCGGCTTATCAGGATGACCGCCGCCGGCGTGAGCATCGCGTAGCCAAGCACGAGCGTCCCCACGCCGCCAAATGCTGGAAACAGCGACTTCACGGGCAGCAACACAAGTGCTGCGCCAACGACCATCAGTACGATACCGGCGATGGATACGATTGGAGCAGCGCCTTTGTATCTGCTTTCGAGATTCGAACGCGATAGAGTGTCCCGTGCGGGAATGCCGGTCGCTTCGAGCGCGGGCACGAATGCCGCTGCCATCGTCGCGAACACGCCAAGCAGTGCGCCCTTGACAAGCGACCAAATTGGGATAGCCAGGTCTTGTACTGACACGACGAAGAAAAGATCGGTGATGGTCTGCGTTATGATATTTAGCACACCGCGCCCGATGACGATGCCTAGCAGTACGCCCACGACCGAGCTGACCACGCCAATGATGGCTGCCTCGCCAAGTACCATGCCGAAGACCTGCCCGCGTGTAACTCCGATGGCGCGCAGTGCCCCGATGACCGGCCGCCGC
>VXRI01000252.1 GCA_009838595.1 Chloroflexota bacterium
ATTCAATCTATAGGCTATCTCATAAATGTGATTTCCTGCGATCTTGCTCTTCGACAATCTCAGGACGAACGGAAATACGGTTGAAGTGAACTTGTCAAATCACGAGTCGGCGGATTTACGATATTTGTGGGATGACTTCTAAACAATTGCAAGCAGGATGTGAATATGGGAACGACTAGCGAAAACACGGACAAAGTATTTTTACACGGGCTTGTCTTCTATGGCTACCACGGAGTGAGCGCGGCGGAGAAGGCGAGGGGGCAGCGATTCATTGTGGACATAACGATGGAGTGCGACGCGCGCGCAGCCGGCGCATCGGACAACCTCGAAGACGCGGTGGATTATGTCCCAGTGTACGCCATCGCCAAAGAGGCGCTCGAAGGCGAAAGCAAAGACTTGATAGAGAGTGTCGCCGAGCAGATCGCGACACGCATATTCGCCGAAACCTCCGTGAGCGTCGTCAGCATCGGCATCAAGAAGCCCGAAGTGGCAATCAAGGGAAGTATCTTGTCATACGCAGGCATACAGATATACAGGCAACGGCAAGGCTGACCCGGAACATCCGTTAGCCGCATGCAATCAATTTACTCTGCCGCATCCATGCTTTCCGAAGCAGGGCTTGTCGGCAACACTACCCTCAGTTCAGTGTACTCGCCGCGCACGGATGCTGCGGCGACGCTGCCGCCGTGTTCGCGCACGATGTCCCACACAAGGCTGAGTCCCAAGCCGGTGTTTCGAGGTGTCTTTCGAGTGGTGTAGAACGGATTGAACATGCGCTCTTTGACTTCTTGGCTTAAGCCCGTGCCGTTGTCTCGGACTAGCATAATTACACCGTCGTCCGTGCTGTCCGTGCTTACGGTGAGCTGCGGGCCGTACTCGCCTTCTGCCAGTCGGCGACGCTCTGCCATTGACTCACAAGCGTTCATCACCAAGTTGATAATTGCCCGCGCGATGTCCTCCGGCACGACCTCTATTTCATCAAGTGTCGGGTTTAGATCCAAATTGACCGCAGCCTCAAAGCCGGGTTCGTACGCCTGAATCGCTTTGTGCCCCAGGTCGGTTTGCTCGATGACTAGGCGGTTCAGGTCAACCGATCGGAAGCCACCCCCAGTGCCACGATCCAGGATCATCATGGCGGACGCGATGTAGTTCAGGCGGTTGGCATGGTGCTCTATGCGCTCCATATTGCCGACGATGTCGTTGACTATCTCGACCGCTTCTTCGCGGTTGAAATCGCCGGATTCGTTCAGAAGCTCTTGCAACTCTTCTGAAAGTTCCTGCGAAGATTCTGTGAAATTGCGGATAAATTGCAGCGGGTTGCGCATCTCGTGCGCAACGCCCGATGTCAGCTCGCCCAGTTCCGCCAACTTTTGCTGGCTGATGATTCTGTCCTGGCTGTCTTGCAGATCTGCCAATGCTTGTTCCAATTCGGCGTTCCTGTCGCGCAGTTCCTCTGACAGCTGCGTTACGGTGTCGATATTGAGGGCACGAATTGAGTTCTGCCGCAGTGCTTCCAGCACGATAACCACGCTGGAAACTTCGTCGTTTCCCCAAGGCTCTACGCTATGTTCGAAATCGCCGGCACCCAGCCGTCGTATCCACACTTCGACTTCGACTAGTCGCGGTATGTTGATCGCGATTATTATCGTATGCAGGATTAGGGGAATGTAAGCTCCGACGGACAGCGCCAATATCAGCCAGTTTCCTTGAGCTAGCGACACCACACCTGCAATTATGAGGAATATGTGCATGAACAGCATGCACAAGAGTTGCTGCACTGAGGAACGGCGGATGCTGAACTTCGACATTCTTAATGGGTCGTTGGCATCATGTCGCTCGTCCAATCGGCTAGCATGTTGCTTCATTTGCGCGGCTCCTGCTCGGCTTGCTCAAAAATTCGCAAACTATTATAGAACAACAGAAACCGTCGTGTAACGGAGATTTTGCGTTCAAATGCTAACGGCGAAGAACTAACCACGCAGAGAACTCACAACAGATTACGGCGTGAACACAAGGATGGCGTGTGCCCAAATGGTCCGCGTTGGCTGCTACACGCAATAGAGACATGGGCTATGATGCGCCCTGTATGTGAGCAATATATCGCGTCGCGGACTGGCGCACGGCGTCCTTGGCATCCTGCATAACATTGCGCCCCCACCAGCCGCCGTATATGCGTTCGAACTCATACGGCTCGACTGACGCGACGATTCGTCCGATTTCAGGCGCGGACAGGGGAATAAGGTTCGGATAGCTGGTCATAAAGCTGACGAATCGCCTATCCGGCACGACGGTGATGCTGTCTCCTACGAAGAGTGCTCCCTTTCCGTCCGCGCCGCCAGCCCAATGCAGCACTGCACTGCCCTCGAAGTGTCCGCCGCACTGAATCAGCGTCGCTCCGGGCATAATTTCCAACGGTTCGCCATCCCAATACTGGATGTTGGCGTGTGGGCGCATCACATGCTCGCGGTCCGCCTCCGGGATGATGATCTCAGCGTCGTCGAACGCGAGACTCCAGCTCACCATGCTGTCGTAAAAATGCGGATGCGAGAAGCAGATAGCCTGTATGCCGCCCAGCGCGTTGATCGCTGCGATGGCGCTGTCGTCCAGCAGGCTGATGCAGTCGTACAGCACATTGCCGCCGGGCGTTTGCAGCAATAGAGCGCGCTGTCCGATGGAAAACGACGGAGTCATGCCGATGCCGGTCAAGCGCGGTTCTATCTGGCGGACTTCATTGATGTAACCTTGCGCCTTGAGTTCCGCCATCGTGGTCCATTGTTGCCCATCCCAGCCCACATATTGGCGTGGGTCGTCGCAGATCGGGCAGTTTTGCGGCAGCGACTCGCTCTCCGCGAACTCCACGCCGCAGGTCTTGCAAATGTAGTTCGTCATAGTGATTTGCAGTATATCAGCAATTGCAACTAAATGGATGAACGAGATAAGCGGTATAAAGCGCGTGTATCTCGTCAGCCGTCGCGAATGTCTGATATGATTGGTTTGCCAATTTGAACATGCCAATTTGTACACAATGGGACGGGAGGGTGAAAATGCCTGACAAGGCGAGCACTGTCGGGGAATTGCGAGAGAGCGGTTACAAGCCCCTGACTGTACGCGAAGAAATCCGCAACAACCTCATCAGCAAGATTCAGGCGGGCGAAGACCTCTTTCCAGGCATAATCGGATTCAGCGACACGGTGATACCGCAGTTGGAGAATGCCATACTCGCCGGGCAGGACATCATCTTGCTGGGCGAGCGCGGACAGGCGAAGTCGCGGCTCATACGGCATATGGTGTCGCTGTTAGACGAGGAAATCCCTGTCATTGCCAACTGTGAACTGAACTGCGATCCGCTCGACCCGATTTGCTACGAGTGCAAGCAAATGATCGCCCGCGACGGCGATGCCGCAAAAGTTTCGTGGCTGCACCGCGACGAGCGTTACAGCGAAAAGCTTGCAACGCCTGACATCACCGTTGCTGATCTAATCGGCGAAGTCGATCCGATAAAGGTCGCGGAGGGGCGCTACCTTTCCGACGAACTGACGATACACTACGGGCTGATACCGCGCACGAACAGGGGCATATTTTGCATCAACGAGCTGCCCGATCTGTCGGAGCGAATTCAGGTTAGCTTGTTCAACCTGATGCAGGAGCGCGACATTCAGATTAAGGGTTATCGCATTATGCTGCCGCTCGATGTGTTCCTGGTTTCGACTGCGAATCCGGAAGACTATACGAACCGCGGCCGCATCATTACTCCGCTTAAGGACCGTTACGGAGCGCAGATACGCACGCACTATCCGCGTTCTTTGGACGACGAAATCGGCATCGTAGAGCAGGAATACGCGCACTTTGACGACACCGACAGCCGAGTCAGCGTGCCGCAATATATGCGCGAGATTATTGCCGAGTTTACCACATTGGCACGCCGCAGCCCGGACATCAACCAGAGATCCGGTGTCAGTCTGCGGGTATCTATTGCCAACTACGAGACTATGCTTAGCGCCGCGTTCAAGCGCAGCCTGCGGCATAACGAACTGGCGTCGCCGCGCGTAAGCGACCTACCGGCGCTGGTAGCGTCCACGACGGGCAAAATAGAGATGGAAAGCGTTGAAGAGGGCCGAGAGTTCCGCGTCATCGAAGATCTGGTGAAAAAGGCGGTGCTGAACACATTTGGCCGCTACTACCAGCCGCGCCAATTCGCCGACTTGACTGACTTGTTCGAGGAAGGGCTAACTATCGAATGTGGCAGTGACAAGTCGTCCATGGATTACCTGCATGGCTACGCCGGCATGGGCGAAGCAGCCGATCTAATCAAAGACATCGAGCAGTCTGAGGAAGCGTCGGCAATCGCGTCCGCTGTGGAATTCATATTGGAAGGTTTGCATCTGAACCGCCGTCTGAACTGCGACAGGGTCGGCGGGCAGTATATTTATAGCGGGTGAGGATGTTGGATGCTCAATGGTGTGGTGATGAATCGAAGGCGGCGGCTGAGCGCATGACGCAGGGTGCCTTGCATAATATAGATAGCCTTTGCGGACATAATGAATGTCGCGCGGAGTTTTGGCTTTCAAGTTACGCGCGTTTCGGGAAGCCACTATATCCTTAAAAAACGTCCTGGTGTTCCTGAATTAGTGAACCTGCAGCCACGCAGAAATGATGCCAAACCCTATCAAATTAGACAATTCATAGATGTTGTCGATAAGTACAATCTATATCTGACGGCTAAATCTGGCGGGCGAATAGATGAAAGATTATTACATCAATATCTTCTATTCTGAAGAGGATGAATCGTATGTGGCGGACATCCCAGACCTTGTGTATTGCTCGGCGTTTGGTGATACGCAGGAAGAAGCGCTTGCTGAAGTACGGATAGCCAAGGACGGTTGGCTGGCAGCCGCGCGTAAGTCGGGCAAACCAGTTCCTACTCCATCATACCGTCCTGCCATCCATCAAGTCGGCATGATCGAATAGTTGGCGTGGCAATAGCGCCAGCCAAATTGACAGGTAGGGAATACATGACACAGAGAATAAGCCTGAGCGAGATACCACGAGCCTATGAGCCGCAGAGCGTGGAAAAGCGTATCTACGACTTCTGGACGGACGGTGGCTATTTCACGCCGGAGACAGACCACGACCGTGAGCCGTTCACCGTCATTATGCCGCCGCCCAATGTTACGGGCGAGCTGCATATGGGACACGCGCTCACCATCGCGCTCGAAGACCTGATGGTGCGCTGGCACCGGATGAAGGGCGAATCTACGCTGTATCTGCCCGGGTCTGACCACGCCGGAATCGCCACGCAGGTCGTTGTGGAACGAATGCTCGCGGGTGAAGGTGTATCCCGCCACGATTTGGGGCGCGACGGGTTCAACCAAAGCGTATGGCAGTGGGTCGATAGATACGGTAGCCGCATCTATGAGCAGACCAAGCGCATAGGCGCGTCTTGCGATTGGACGCGCGCCGCATTTACGCTCGACGAAGGTCCGAGCGCCGCCGTGCGAACCACATTCGTCAACCTGTACAAGAAGGGCCTGATTTACCGCGGCGAACGCATCACGAACTGGTGCCCACGCTGCCACACGGCGCTTTCCGACCTCGAAGTGAAGTACCGCGAAGAGAACGGTAATCTGTATCAGATCCGGTATGACCTAGAAGATGGCAGCGGCGCGCTCATCGTGGCGACAACTCGTCCTGAAACGCTGCTAGGCGACACGGCGGTTGCCGTTAACCCGGAAGACGAGCGCTACACAGGCTACATCGGCAAGTGCGTCATTTTGCCCGTACTGGGACGCAAGTTGCCCGTCATTGGCGACGAAGCGGTCGAACTCGGTTTCGGCACCGGCGCTCTGAAGGTTACGCCTGGGCACGATCTGACTGACTTTGAGATTGGCCAGCGCAACGGCTTGCCCACCATCAGCGTGATGAATCTTGACGGCACGCTGAACAGCAATGCCGGTCCATACGAAGGGCAAAGTATGGAAGAGGCGCGCAAGAACATCGTAGCGCAATTGGAAGAAGAAGGCTTGCTAGAAATGGTCGAGCCGTACAAGCACTCGGTAGGACATTGCGATAGGTGTGACATTATTGTTGAGCCTATAGTTACAAAACAGTGGTATGTCAGGATGGAGCCGCTCGCGAAACCGGCTAGAGACGCCGTGGCGAATGGCGAGACGCGCATCATCCCAGACCGCTTCGCTAAGGTGTATTTCAACTGGATGGACAACATTCGCGACTGGTGCATCAGCCGCCAGCTGTGGTGGGGGCATCGCGTCCCTGTGTGGTACTGTGACGACTGCGACGAGCCGATTGTTGAACTGGAAGACCCGGCATCCTGCACCCATTGCCCCAATGGCAATTTGCGGCAGGATGAAGATGTGCTGGACACATGGTTTAGCTCAGCGCTGTGGACGCACTCTACGCTGGGCTGGCCCCGCGACACGGACGACCTAGACTACTTCTATCCGACGAGCGTGATGGAAACCGGCTACGACATCATATTCTTCTGGGTCGCGCGGATGATGATGATGGGCATCGAAAATATGGGCAAGCCGCCGTTCCACACGGTCTATCTTCATGGCTTGGTGCTTGATCCCGAAGGTGTGAAGATGAGCAAGACGAAGGGCAATGTGCTCGATCCGTTGCAGCTCATCGACATGTACGGCGCGGATGCGTTGCGGTTCGCGCTGACTATTGGCAATTCGCCGGGCAACGATCAGCGCCTAAACGAGCAGAAGCTCGAATCGAGCCGCAACTTTGCCAACAAGCTGTGGAACGCCGCGCGATTCGTGATGAGTAATCTCGAAGATGCAGGATCGGCGCTCAACGGATGGTACAGCCCCGCGCTGCCCAGCCATCGCCAAGACCGTTGGATAATGAGCCGGCTTAACCGCGTCGCCGCGCAGGTTGATAGGCTTATGCACGACTACCAGTTCGGTGAGGCGCAGCGCACCATTCACGACTTCTTCTGGCATGAATACGCGGACTGGTATATCGAAATGGCGAAGATACGCCTGCGCTCGGATGATGACGCAGACGATTCGCCGCTACCGTACCTTGCCTATGTTCTGGACCGCACGCTGCGTATGCTGCACCCGTTCATGCCGTTCGTAACCGAAGAGATATGGCAGTCGTTGAAAGAGCGCGTTCCGCCGGACCCGGACGCGCCGGATGCGCTGATAGTCGCCGAATACCCCATGGTGGACGCGGCATATTTCGATGATGATGCGGAAGAGGACATCTCGCTAGTCATGGAGACGGTGCGCTCTATACGCAATCTGCGCGCGGAGTTCCGCATTCAGCAGCACCGGCGTATTGAAGCCGTGCTAGACTTGCCGCAAGATGGCGATGTCGCTGTGGCAGAGGCGGACGCAATCAAGATGCTCGCGCGCGTAGAGCCGCTGAAATTCGGCGCTGCTGCCAACGGCGCGGCATCTGCCGATAGCGCAAATGGCGAAAGCGTGTCGCTTGTGCTGTCAAAGGGTGTGGTTACGATTCCGCTCGGCGGTCTGGTTGACTTGGACAAGGAGCGAGAGCGCATTCGCGGCGAGATTGCGGATATGGAACGCAACCGCGACCGTCTCAACGCGCGGCTTGGCGACGAGCGATTCCTGTCGCGCGCGCCGGGCGAAGTCGTCGAACGCGAGCGCGAGCGTCTGGCAGGCATTGAAGAGCGTAAGAGCAGGGCGGAAGATGTCTTGGCTAGGCTCGACGTGTAGTGTCGCCCGAGTGTAAGCTCGCTATGCAATCATCCACGCATTACGCGGCAGGCAAGCCGTTCGTCTCGCCTGAGGCATAGCCCATGTACAATCGCGTAATGCGTCCGGTTAATCGTATATTTCCGCAGGTGGGACGGAATGGCAGAATTGTCATTCTTGCCGCTGCGCTGCGCACGCTTGACTACGGATTCATTAGCGTATTCCTTGGCGTGTATCTGTCTCTGCTGGGTTTCGGGGTGATTCAGGCGACCCTGATATTCAGCTCGATTATGGCAGGAAGCGCACTGTCGAACTTCCTCGCCACATTCTGGGGCGATAGGATCGGACGCAAGCGAATGTTCATTGCGATGTCTGTGCTGATGGTCGGCGGTGGCGTGGTCTTCTCGATTTCGTCAGATTACATAGTACTGCTGATTGTAGGCGTGTTCGCGGTAACGACATCCGGCGGCGGCGACCGAACGGCGTTCATCTCGCTGGATACGGCAGTGCTTGCGGAGAATACCAACCCCTCGCAGCGCACCGTGGCGTTCAGCTGTTACAACCTCGCGACCATATTCACGCGCGCGCTTGGCTCAATGATGATTGGGCTGCCTGTGCTAATTCAGCATGACCTGATACAGCAGTTTTGGGTTATCGACGAGATTGATTCGTACAAGGTGATGTTCGTGCTGTATGCCGTGGTTGCTGCGGTGGGCATTCCTCTGTACGCCCGGTTGTCTCCTGATGTGGAAGTGCGCCGCAGGGATTCTAGCGATGCTGATGCGCAGCAGAATGCGCCAACGCTTCCCGCAGGCACGCCATCCGCGCGTGGCTTGATTTACAGAATGACCGGACTATCGATACTTGACGCGTTTGGTGGCGGGTTCGCGGTGCGGGCGTTCGTCTCGTACTGGTTCGTGACTCAGTTCGGTATCGACTTGCTCGAAGTAACGGGTAGTTTCTTCGCCGCGCAAGTGCTGAATGTGGTGTCGGTCGCCCTTGCCGCACCAGTCGCCAAGCGTATTGGGCTGGTAAACACGATGGCGTTCACACAGGTCGCGGCGAACTTGATGTTCATAGGCTTGGCGCTTTCGTCTGAAGTGTGGCTTGCCGTGGCGTTTTACCTGCTGCATGAAGTCTGCAACGATATGGATGTGCCAGCTCGCCAGTCCTACACAATGGCAATCGTCCCTGCCGAGTCTCGCACTGCAATGGCAAGCATGAACAATCTTGGCCGCAATCTCGCGCAGACAATCAGCCCAGCCGCCGCCGGCGTAATCGCAGGAATCGCGTACCTTGGCGCGCCGTTCCTAGTTGGCGCCTTTGTCAAGCTCGTGTACAACGGGCTGCTTCTACAGATGTTCCGAGGCATCAAACCGCCGGAAGAGATCTAAGGAGTGTTGACATTTGTGCCATCCCCGTGAAAATGGGAATCCAGAATCTCAAAACGCAGCTATTTTGTCTCATTAACGCTGCTTGCAGACTCTGTATTCCTGCTTTCTGTCTTCGCAGGAATGACAGGATTTAATGGTGGAATGTCAACAGAACCTGGCGTCGTGTCAGTCTGCTTGTGCAAATGAGCTTATGAACATCCTCGTGAGTGACAGCATAACAGACATTCGCCATGTTAAAGGAAATTTGTAGGAACGGTACGAATCTGTGGGACAGACAGATGGAGTCGCTGTCGTGGCGAAGTGCGCGGTATGCGTAGAGCTTGTGGGATGATAGAGGATATGCTAAGGCTGCTCAGGCGCGTATCCTCCGCCGGTTTGTGATTGCGATTCGGCGATCTCGCGGAGTTGGGCGATGCCCTTACGCGTGTCGCTGGCGACCTTTGCCTTGTCCGATATTCGCATGCGGTACTTGAACAACCAATATAGGAACTCTTTGCACTGGCTTAGCGAAATGACGCCTTCGTTGATGTAGCCCATTTCGGCGCAGAAATCCTGCAAGAGTTCGGCACGACTGCGACGGTATATCCGGAAATACGCTTCTTCGGAGAAATCGCCCTGGTACTGGTTTCCGTTGCTGACAGCGCGTTTATGCACTTCGCGCTCCACCGCCAATTGCAGCGCTTCTTCCACGACGACTCCGTAATAGTAATTCAGGAAACCGCTGTGCTTCTGTACGCCTAGCAATTCCTTAAATCGTTCTGCGTCGAAACTCTCTGGGAAGCGTCCGCTGAACAGCAACTCTTCGCGTTCGTCGTCGGGGATTAGTGTGCCTGCCGCCTCGCACAGGCGCTCCGCCATCAGCATCCAGTCGAATGCCTCGCCTCCGACGAAGTAATTGTTGCGTCGGTCGCCGATGGTCTCGGTTGCGGTGCGCCAGATGGACATCGCTTCCAGCACAGCCGTAGGCCAGTCCACGCCGCGCTCGAGCGCGCCAATCAGATGCGCTATTGCTGCGGCGTCTTCCCCGTCGGTTGGCGCTGACGGTGTAACGGCATCGCTTATATCAGCCTCGTGCAAATCTTGCAAACGCTTCTATCCTCGCAGGCTTGGGAGTCTTCAAGTATTCGATGAGCTTGTCATAGGGGAGGGTGTTGAGGATATGTCTCGGTTCACACCACGCGCGGCGCGCCACGCCCACGCCGAATCGGGTGTTACTTAGGGCTTCCGTGGTGTGCGCGTCCGTGCTGATTACCAGAGGCACACCGAGTTCGCGCGCGCGCGCCGCGTGGCTGTCTCGCAAGTCTAGCCGTTCCGGCGCCGCGTTGATTTCCAGCGCGGTTCCGGTGTCTGCCGCCGCGCGGAATATCGCTTCGTAATCGGCGTCAACGCCTTGCCGCCCGCCAACAATGCGCGTGCTGAGATGTCCGATGGCATCGACATACGGGTTGCGCATCGCCTTGATGATGCGATCTGTCATCGTGGCGGCGTCCTGGCTCATCGCCGAGTGGACGGATGCGACAACCCAATCGAGTTTTTGCAAAATATCGTCGTCGTAGTCAAGCGTGCCGTCCGCGCGGATGTCCATCTCCGTGCCGCTGAGTAGGCGAATGCCGCCGATGTCCTGCTCGCACTCCCGCACGACCGATATTTGCCGTTCTAGGCGCTCTGCACTCAGCCCGTTGGATATGCCTCTGCCGACCGAATGGTCGGTGATAGCCATATATTCCAGGCCGAACACTTACGACGAGAGGACCATGGCTAGCA
>VXRI01000250.1:0-3438 GCA_009838595.1 Chloroflexota bacterium
CTTGCGCGCGGATGCGAAATATCCGCCTTAACCAAGTACGACCGCAATAACTACCCGTATCCCGACCTGATGAAGGGCTACCAAATTTCGCAGTACGACCAGCCGGTCGCGCACGGCGGCTGCCTGAACATCGAGACTGATGACGGCGAGAAGCCCATCGGTGTTACGCGCGTTCACCTCGAGGAGGATGTGGCGAAGCTGTTCCACCGCGCGGACGATTTCGGCGAAAGCTACAGCCTACTGGACATCAATCGCGCCGGAGTGCCACTGATGGAAATCGTTAGCGAGCCGGATATGCGCAGCCCCGACGAAGCCCGTAGCTACCTGACGCAATTGCAGTCTATATTGCGCTACATAGGCGTGAGCAGCGCCAACATGGAAGAGGGCAACTTCCGCTGCGACGCCAACATCAGCGTACGCCCGGTCAACAGTGCAGAGTTCGGCGCGAAGGTCGAAATTAAGAACATGAACAGCTTCCGCGCGGTGCACCGTGCGCTGTCGTACGAAGCCGAACGACAGGTACGAGCCGTCGAAGAAGGGGAGCTCATCGTGCAAGAAACGCGCGGCTGGGACGATGCCACCGCGACCACCTTCACGCAGCGCACGAAGGAATACGCGCACGACTATCGCTACTTTCCGGAACCGGACCTGCCGCCGCTCGCCATCGAAGACGGCTGGGTGCAGGCAGTGCGCGGCGTGCTGCCAGAACTGCCCGCCGCACGGCGGCAGCGATTCATGACACAATACGGCTTGTCCGAGTACGACGCCAACCTGCTCACGATAAACAAAGCAACGGCGGATTACTACGAATCGGTCGTGTCGGCCAAAGGCGAATCCGGCTATGCCACAGAGCAATTCGCCAAGCAGGTCAGCAATTGGACACTCACCGAGCTTGGCAGGCTGCTCAACGAGACGAACGGCGACATCGAAGACATACGAATCACGCCGCAGCACTTTAGTGATTTACTAGATATGGTAGAAGGCGGCGAGCTAAACGGCAGCATGGCGAAAACCGTCTTCGAGCAGATGTACAACACCGGCAATGCGCCGAAGATCATCGCCAAAGAACAGGGCTTGGTGCAAATCAGCGACACGGACGCGCTTGGCGACGCTGTAGACGAGGTAGTCGCCTCCAATCCCAAGCCGGTCGCCGAATATCTGGAAGGCAAAGATCAGGCGATCCGCTTCCTCGTCGGGCAGGTGATGAAGTTAACCAGAGGCAAAGCCAATCCACAGCTAGTGATGCAGCTACTGCAGGAGCGGCTAGACGCCATCAGGCAGTCCGCATGAACGGGACTTTCCCACGCAACGGGCGAGTGTATTCCGCCAACGGGCACCGACGCCGAGCTGCGTGGCTGGACATCCTGCGGCTCGCAACGCCGGGAATCGGACTGAAGCGTTGGATGTTGCTAGGCGCGCTCGGTATGCTGATGTGCTTGATAGGGCTTGTCTATGTCTTCATCGAACTGGTTACGCTGCGTCCGCCGGACATGCTGCCCTCATTTCTCGAAGGCGCAATCCTGCTGTTGGGCGGCGGGCTGGTCATATACTTCGCGATGTTCGGACTGTACCGCTCCGTCGGACCGCTAATCCTGGATTCGCCCGCAATCAACAGCATCGCCAGCACGATATACATGCGCCGCTCGCTCGCAAGGGGGCCGCGCATCGTGGCGATAGGCGGCGGCACCGGACAGTCCGTTCTACTACGCGGCTTGAAGGCGCACACCGACAACCTGACCGCGATAGTAACCGTGGGCGATGACGGCGGCAGCTCCGGGCGACTGCGCGAAGAGCTCGGCGTGCTGCCACCCGGCGATTTCCGTAACTGCTTGGTGGCGATGTCCGATGCCGAGCCGCTGGTCGAAGACCTATTCCAATACAGGTTCGAGGAGGGCGATTGCCTCAAGGGACATAGCTTCGGCAACCTGTTCATCGCCGCGATGACAGGCGTTACCGACAGCTTCGACAAGGCGCTTGTAGAGTCTAGCCGGGTGCTCGCGGTGCATGGCAAGGTTGTCCCGGCTACGATGGCGAACCTGCGGCTATCGGTCAAGCAAAAGAGCGGCGATGTAATTCACGGCGAATCGAATGTCGCCATGGCGCAAGGCGGCATAGACCGTCTAATGATAGATCCTCCGGACGCATCGGCGCACCCGATGGCTATTGAGGCGCTGCGAGAGGCGCAGGTGATTGTCATCGGACCGGGCAGCCTGTACACGAGTATTTTGCCGAACTTGATGGTGGACGGCATATCGGAGGCAATCAAGGCGTCGCCCGCGACCAAAATCTACATCTCCAACATCTCTACACAGCAGGGCGAGACCGAGGGCTACTCAGTACGAGACCATCACGACGCGCTCACCAAGCACACCGGCACTGACATCGTTGACCATGTGATAGCGAACGACAACCCGCGCGAACTGGGACCGAACTTCTACGGCACGCCGGTGTTCCACGACGGAGATATGCTAAAGGGCGCGCGCCTACACCTGACCGATCTCACGGACGCCATGCATCCCGTAAGGCACGACCCGGAAAAACTAGCGAGGTCGATTATGGCGGTGTATCATGAGAGTAGCAGACCAAGGTCTCTCATAAGGCTGGCGATGAACTAGACAGCGCGGCAAATATGAGCGGCGGATAAGGAATACGATGCCCTGGTTAAACATAGTTCAAATAGCAATATCCATCATACTCGTAACGATAATCCTGTTGCAGGTTCGTGGACAAGGCACAGGCCTCTTCGGCGCCGCAGAAGGCTCATTCCGCACGCGTCGTGGCATCGAACGCGTGCTATTCCAATTTACAATCGCAATGGTCGTCGTCTTCATAGCCGTTTCCATCCTAAGCGTCAGATTCGCCTAACCACGGCGCATTGCGTCAATCGCATTGCGTCAACATTGACATTTCACGCCGGGCACAGGCGATTGCGGCTCCAGGCTGCCGATTAGCCTTCGCCAACGCCAAAATTAGCCCAGCAACTTGCCCGGATTGAGGATGTTGTTCGGGTCTATCACTCGCTTTAGACGGCGCATCATATGTAATCCACTGCCATGCTCCGCCTCAGCAAGATGCGCTAGCTTTAGCCCAACGCCGTGACAGTATTCCATTGAGCCACCCATCCGCTGCGCCAGCGACAGCACTTCATCCACGACTTGCCCCATATCTCCAGTATAGTCATCACTCTGCGCGTCCTGCTCTTGTACTATGAGGAATGAGAAGAATTCCGGGCGCGCCCATATCGACCACTCGCGCACTTGTACGCCCCTTTGGGCAAATATGCGCATGCACCGCTTGCGATATTCAAGCACGCGCGATATTGGAAGCGCGACATGTAGGTAATCCATCCGCGCCGATGCCGCGTCTCGCCGCGCCTCTATGGGACTTGCGCTTTGCAGCACATTGCGCTTGTATCGTTCGCCGGGCGCGTGTCTGTTC
>VXRI01000250.1:3448-10623 GCA_009838595.1 Chloroflexota bacterium
CCTCGATGCCGTCGTATTCGCGACAAATATCCAGAGTTTTCTGCCATTGTGTTCGCACATCTTCCGTGAAGCCCTCAAACGCGATGTACAAAGTCGCATCTTCGTCCGCCTGTGAAGAATCGGATTCGGGAGAATTAGCGATGTCCGCTTCAGTACCATAGTCGAGCATCGTGGGACTCACGCTTTCAGCGTACAGGCGGCAGATAGCGTGGCAGCCCGCCTCGAAGGGGGGGTACGCCACGCCCGCGATGAGGCGCGTTTGCGGCTGAGGAAAGACGCGCAAGGTAGCCTCGCTGACTACTCCGAAGGTACCTTCCATCCCGATGAGCAGGTGCCTCAAGGGCAGCCCGTTAGTCGGCTTGGCGTTGGCGCGCGCGCGAATAATCTCACCGTCCGCCAGCACTGCCTCAACGCCTAGCACTTGCTCGCCCATCGAACCGTAACGCGCAGCAGTGTAGCCTACGCCATCCGTGGAAATCGCCCCGCCTACGGTCGCAATTGGACGGCTCCAAGGGTCGTGTCCGAGCAATATGTTTTTGCCGTGCAACGCGCGCGCCGCATCGTCCAGCACCACGCCAGCATGGAGCCGTGCCGTGAAGTCCTGCGGAGAAATATCGAGAATGCCGTTCATGCGATCAAGGCTAAGCACGACGCAGCCTTCGATTGGCGCCGCCGCGCCGAACACGCCGGTGCCGCCGCCGTATGGGACGACGGACACGCTTTGCCGCTGTGCATAACGCAGGACACGCGAGATTTGCCGTGCGTTCTCGGGGAACACGACGACGCTGGGTGTTGCGCTAAGCCGGTTTGCGGCTCTGAATGCACGAAATGTTCCAAGCGCATCGCCGGCATATCGGCTCATTCTGGCAGGTTGATCGGCAACGTTGCCAGCTCCCAAGATGCGCCGTAGGTCGGACACGATGCCGTTGCGCTGTGGCTCAGCCATGCTGTGCGGTGGCGTCTAGCCGCCCTGGTGTGGCGCTCTGTACCGCCATTCCGTGCCGCTGTTGGAGTCTTCGAGTGTTACGCCGCGTTCCGTAAGCTCGTCGCGAATCTTGTCGGCAAGGGCAAACTGCCTTGCGGCGCGAAGTTCGGCGCGGATGTCCACCAGCAGCTCCACGAATGGCGCAATGTCGCCGTCGGAGTCTTCGGGTGGATGTTCGATGTCTATGCCAAGTATGTCAACCAACTCGCGGAGCGTCTGTTGCGCTGCGGACACGTCTTTGCTTTGCTCGGCGGCGCGGTTGATCTCGCGCGATAGGTCGAAGATTGCCGCCAACGCGCGTGGTGTGCTGAAATCGTCGTCCATCGCCTCAACGAACACGCTCCTGTATTCGGATGCGTCCAGCATTCCGCCGTTCGCGCTGCCGTTTCTTGGCGCGGCGGCGTTGCGGATGCGCTCGATGGCGCGTTCCTGCGCGTTGATGTTCTGGACGCTGTACACGAGCGGACTGCGGTAGTGCGAGCTGAGGAAAAACAGTCGCAGCGCCGGTGGCGAGAACCGGCTGAGTGCCTCGCTCACCGTTATCACATTGCCGATCGACTTACTCATCTTGTCCTCATTGATGCTCAACAAGCCGTTGTGCATCCAGAATCGGGCGAATGGCTGTGTCTGGCTGTAGCTCTCGCTCTGCGCAATTTCGTTCTCGTGGTGCGGGAATATCAAGTCCTGCCCGCCGCCGTGAATATCCACGCCCTCAGGGAGGTAGCGCATGGACATCGCGCTGCACTCGATATGCCAGCCGGGGCGTCCGGCGCCCCATGGGCTGTCCCATGCGGGTTCACCGGGCTTTTGTGATTTCCACAGCGCAAAGTCGCGCGGGTCTTCCTTCGCCTCGTCCACCTCGACGCGCGCGCCATAGAGCAGGTCTTCCGCGCTGCGCCGGCTGAGCTTGCCGTAGTCTTCCTTGCGCCCGACTCGGAAGTACACATCGCCATTCACATTATACGCATAACCTTGCTCTTCCAGCGATGCGATCATGCTGACGATAGCGGGAATCTCGGTAGTAGCCCTGGGGTAAACATGCGCGCGCAGCACATTCAGCGTGTCCATCTCGTCGTGATACTGTGCGATGTTGGCCTCCGCAAGTTCTTCTGTGGAGACGCCGTTTTCGTTCGCAGCCGTGATGATTTTGTCGTCAACATCCGTGAAATTTTGGATGTGCTTAACGGCGTATCCCTTGAATTCGAGGTATCGCCGCACAACATCGAAGACCACGGACATCATCGCGTGGCCAATGTGAGAGGGAGCATATGGAGTGATTCCGCACACATACATTCCAACGGCGTTGTCTGCGGTGGTGAACTCCTCCTTGCGGCCGGAGAGGGTATTGTACAGTTTCATGCTATCCGTTCAATCGTTGCAATTGCCAGAGTGCCGATACCTTCGCCACGCCCGACGAAGCCCAAGCCGTCTGTCGTCGTCGCCTTGACGCTTACGCAGTCCACATCGAGGTGCAATACCGCGGAAAGCGTGCGGCGAATGTCGCCGATGTGCGGCCTTAGGATAGGGCGCTCGGCGATTATTGTAGCATCAACAAAGGTAACGCGCCAACGCTTGCCGCGCAGCAGCAAGATGGTGGCTGTCAGCAGTTCGCTGCTCGCGACGCCCTTGTATCTTGCATCCCCCGGCGCGAAGTGAGTGCCGATGTCGCCGAGTGCCGCCGCACCCAGCATCGCGTCAATGATGGCGTGAATCAGCCCGTCGCCATCGCTATGCCCGGCAAGTCCGCGAGCATACGGAATTGTAACGCCGCCAAGCACCAACGCGCGCTCTTCGACAAGCGGGTGAACATCGAAGCCGATCCCTGAACGCGTGGTCATTCGCCGCTTCCCGACTGCGCTGCGCTGACGGCGTTGAGGGTTCTATCCATGCTTGCTATACCGGAAAGTCCGCCGGCAACGATGGCATTGGCGAACAGCAGGTCTTCGGGGGTGGTTACCTTGATGTTGTAGTACGAACCGTGGAACAGCCTTACAGGATTGCCGATAGCCTCGACCATCGATGCATCGTCCGTAACTCTATGCGAAACTCGCCTGTGCGCTTCTGCGAGCAGCGATGCACGGAAAATCTGCGGTGTCTGCACTGCCCAGAGCCGGTCGCGCGGCAATGTCTGCGCTACCGTATGCTCACCATCGAGAATCTTGTCGGACATCTTTATAGTGTCCTTGACAGGCACCGCCGCGACCGCCGCGCCGTGCTCCTTCGATGCCGCTATGCCCTTGTCTATAATATCCGCGCTGACAAACGGACGCGCACCGTCATGTACTACGATGTACTCACAATCGTCCAGCAACTGCAATCCTCTATGCACCGAATCCTGCCTGCGCTCGCCGCCCTCGCACAATTTGACAACGCCGCTTGCGCCATTCTCCTCAATCACTTCCACCGCCTGCCCCATGTTAGACGCCGATGTTACAAGAACGATGTCCTCAATCATCGGGTGCGATAGGAATGCCGCAATACTGTGCCACACCAGTGGCACGCCACCAAGAGGGTAGTATATCTTGTCTATGCCCTGCATCCGGCTGCTCTCGCCTGCCGCAAGCACCACCGCGCCGATATGCGCGCCGTCGTCAATCCGGCAGGATATCGTGGCAGCATACGCTAATTGTTTATTCAATGGTATCCTATTCGAAGTGTTCATTTTCACACTGTGCCACACACTGCAGGCTCACACTGGGAGCCAACACTGATGAAAGATTAGGATGGGCGCAACCGAATTACAACCATCCCCAATCACGCAATGCCCCTGAAGTATGATTGGCTCAGTTAGAATATCACCCACATCATCATGAAGTCTATCTTCTTCCCGCCCACCACCTCTCGCCGTCTTGTCAGGACAGGCGTAATCGTCCTCAGTGTACTCGCGACCGCGCTCGTGCTGGTATTTACGCCGCAAGTGAGTGCGACAGGGCGGGCGCTAGGCTTCGTGGCGCAGGTGCTGCCGACCGTGCCGTTCAAGCCCGCAGAATGGTTCACGGACACGCCTGACCGAATCGAAATTACCTATCCGCTGGGCGATGGCAGAATAGGCGTGGCGGACTTGTATGTGCCTGCGGGCGGCGGCGAACACAGCGCGGTGCTGTTCTTCCTCGGTGTCAACCCTGCGGGCAAGGACGATGAGCGCGTGGTAAATGTGGGCAACGCCGTCGCGCGAACGGGCATTGTCGTGATGATTCCATGGTCGGAACTAATGGCGCAGAGGCGCGTCAGCGGGCAGGAAATCGATGACCTTGTGCACGGATTTGAGCATCTGCGCACGCTGCCTATGGTCGATGGCGAAAAAGCCGGCATGGCGGGATTCTGCGTCGGCTCGTCTCTGTTGTTGGTGGCAGCGCAAGACGAGCGTATCAGGGACGATGTAACTGTGGTAAACTCCTTCGCCGGCTACTACGACGCAAAAGACCTGATTGCGTCGGTCGTAACACAGCGCCGATTCTATGATGGCGACAGTAGGCAATGGCAACCGGACCGGCTAAGCACAGAAGTCGTCCGCACGCACCTGCTGGAATCGGTGTCCGACGCCGCAGAACGCCAACAAATCGCACAGGTAATCGAAGATGGCTCGGCGCTGTCGGCAAGGTTGTCGCTTGAAGAGTTCTCGCCGGAAGCGCGGCTGGTTTACGATATACTGCACGCGTCGGACATCGACGAAGCTCGACGGCTAATCGAACTCCTACCATCGCAGTCACTCGACACACTTAATGACATTTCGCCCAGCACAAACATTAACGAATTGCGCGCTCGCCTGCTCGTGATGCACGACAGGCAGGACCCGCTCGTGCCATCGGAAGAATCGCGTCGCCTAGTTGATGCCGTGCAGCAGCGGGGCAATGTGTACCACACTGAGTTTTCATTCTTCGACCATCTCGACCCGTCTAGCAGGGTCGGCTATTTTGAGCTGGTGCGCGAAGGTTCGAAGTTGTTTGGGCATATTTATCAGGTCATGCGGGAGTTAGATTGATTGTTGGCGAACGTGGACACGCCCTAGTCTTATCCCATAGGAGGAGTGGACTAGGTTGACTGCGTGGCTGTCTAGGCGTGGCGATATTGAGGCTGGGCGTTACGATGAGCCTGCATTTCGCGTCTATTTCGATTTGTTCTTCCCGGCACTCTCATCAATGACAGATATATTTGCCGCTGTGGTCAACTTGCCATCGTGGACGGGGTGGGGACTTCGTCGATGCAGAAAATCCGTCTATTGCCAAGCATGATAGTATAGTGTGATACACCAGAGTTCGCGGAGACTTTTGTCAATATGGGCAGAAACTACTGGATGGTATCAACAACGCTGGACGACTTCGAGGTTACGCGGGATAGGGGATACAGCATATTCGGCATGGGCTCGAAGTATCGACGCCGGGCGCAGCGAATGCAGCCAGACGACCGGATGCTGCTGTATGTGCGTCAACTGCGCAAGTGGACGGGCGTAGTTAGCATCACGTCCGGGTACTTTGAAGACCGCACGCCTATCTGGAAGCCCCAAACGCGTGGAGAGGACTATCGCTATCGCGTGAAGATACGGCCGGAGATTGTGCTCGGCGAAGAAGACTACATAGACGCCCTGCAACTCGCGCCTAGAATGGAGTATTTGAAGCGCTGGCTGCCGGAGCTTTGGCCTCTCGCGTTCTTCGATACACTGCATCTCATCCCGCAACGCGACTTTAGCCTAATCGAAGGCGAGATGAAGCGGAATATACGCAATAGGCGCAGCCACAATCGTCAAAGCCGCAATTAGCTCGCAACAGACTCCGCCGGCTCTTCCACAAGGAAGTTCTCGTCGTACAGGTCGCTGAGGCGATCTACGAACTCCTGCGGTATCTCTTCAGCCTCTGCTGCCGCGGCGAACTCTTCGAGTTGCGGAATGTTCGTGATGTTGGGCAGCACGGATGCCACCATACCGCCGGACAGCGCGAATCGTATGGCAATCTGCCCGATGGTCGCGTCTAGGCTTTCGGTCAAGAAGTCGAGTTGCGCTATCTTGGCAAGCGAAGTGTTCAGCCATTCCTGCCTGCGGTGGCTGCGATGGTCGCTCGCTTCAAACACCGTGTCCTTCGTGTATGTGCCGTCAAGCATTCCCGATGCGTGAGGAACTCGCGTTATCAGTCCCGTCTGCTGCTCAACTGCCATCGGAAACCAGACGCGCGCGGGGTCTTGTTCCAAGATGCTGTATATTACCTGCATCATCTGTGCTTCGCGGTATTGGATGGCTGCCGTGCCTTCTTCTTCCCAGCCGATGTCGGGTCCGATTGCAAAGCCGTAGTTCAGGATCTTGCCTTCATTTACCAGATCTTCCAGCGTCTCGAAGAGGTCATCGTTCTCGATGGCGTCCAACTTCGGATTGTGAAGCTGGTATAGGTCAATATAGTCGGTGTCAAGGCGGCGCAGGCTTTGCTCGCAAGCGTAGCGAATGAAGCCGGGCGTCCACTTTTGCGGGCGTTCCTGGTGTCCCTCACGAATGAACGGCGTGTAGAAATCGTAGCCGAACTTGGTGCCGATGATGATGTCGTGACGCTGCCGTTTCAGTGCTTTCGCCACTATCTCCTCGCCGTAGCCATCGCCGTATGCGTCGCCCGTGTCGAAGAAGTTGATGCCGAGATCGAAAGCGTGCCGCATAAGATTTATGCCCTGCGGCTCCTCGATTTTGCCCCACCAGTTCATTGCGACTGTCCACGCGCCGAAACCAACTTCGGACACATTCAGATCGGTTTTGCCAAGTTGCCTGTACTTCAAGGATCGCTGCCTCAGTTCTAATTGCTGATGATGTTAAATGGACGCACACGCCATCGTGAAGAATTATCTGTCGGATTGCGCGCCGCTAAGTCCGTGTTACGGCGCTTTGGCGAACGCGCTACTTGCCTAGTTCAGCGCCGCGCGGATTACTTGCGCTTGCGCTTCGTATGCGTCGTCGCTAAGCACGGGCGTCATATCGCCCAAATGTACGTCTTCCGCAAGATCGACCCAAGACTTGCAACCGCCATATTCTCCGAGCACCGGCAGCGCTTGCGGTTGTTCCAGCGCGTACATTCGCAGCAGCGCAATCGTCAACGGCTGCTTGGGACGCCAGCGAAGGCGCTTGTTGGCGTAATCGGAAGTCCAAATGTGATACGGCGCGATCTCGTCCAGCGCAGTTTGCTCGCTGACTTCAAACTTGTCTGTAACCTCACACCAG